>JBDNIB010001075.1:0-6731 GCA_041688535.1 Prosthecobacter sp. | reverse complement strand
CACACTACACGATGAAAATTTCCGTCCTAACTCGTTGAAAATGAGGGGATTTGCAAAGAAAAGGCTTGCATTACAAATGGGCGTGCAAAATTTCGGTGCCCAAAAACCTCTTCCTCGCCCAGTTAACTTCCGCCCTCAATTGCAATCTTGCTCGCATCAAGTGCCTCACCCTCTTGGTTGCTAGTGTGCTCCGCCATCGAACGGTCAACCTCGCCATCCTCGCGACGGAGAATTTTTCCGGTGCAAAAAATGAAAGTTGCTACCGCCGATTCCAGGCCTTCTTCCTCAGTGCCGCTTTGCCGATCTTGGATATTGGCAGATTTATTCTCGGCAAAACCGCGCCGCCTGCCGCATCATCGACCGGCTGAGAGCAGGCAAGACGCCGGAGGAGCGCTCCGGCGTCGTCTGGCACACTCAAGGCTCCGGCAAATCGCTAACCATGGTCTTTGTAGCGAGGATGATCCGGGCTTCCGCCGATTTGGCAGACTTCAAGATCCTGCTGATCAATGACCGGGTGGACTTGGAGGAGCAGCTTGCGGCCACAGCCAAGCTGATCGGCGGCAAGGTGAACGTGATCGAAAGCACCTCTCATCTGCGCGACCAGCTCAGCGGCGGAGCATCCGACCTCAACATGGTGATGGTCCACAAGTTCATGGAGCGCGTGGAGGAGCTGCCCAGGGTCGTGCGTGAGGCGCTGGTGAGCTATGGCACACCGCCTTCCAGCGAAAGCTTTGGTGTCGTAAACACCTCCGAACGCATCCTTTTGATGATCGACGAGGCGCACCGCACGCAGGGCTCGGACTACGGGGACAACATCTTCGAGGCCTTTCCCAACGCCACGCGCATTGCCTTTACCGGCGCGCCACTGATCACCGAGCAGCACGGCAACAAGCGCACAACCAAGCGTTTTGGCGAGTACATCGACAAATACAAATTGATGGATGCCGTGCATGATGGCGCGACGCTGCAAATCCTTTACGAAGGCCGCACGGCAGACACGGCGCTGAAGGACAAGCATGGCTTCGACACGAAATTCGAGGATCTGTTTCGGCAGCGCACGCCGGAGGAGATCGAGGCGATCAAAAAGAAATATGGAGCGAGTGGCGACATCCTGGAGGCCGAGAAGCGCATTGAGGCGATTGCCAAGGATTTGGTCGCTCACTACATCGACAACATTCTCCCGGACGGCTTCAAGGCCCAGGTCGTGTGTCATTCCAAACTGGCTGCCGTGCGTTATCAAAAGTCGATTCGTGCGGCCGTGCAGGAACGGCTCGATCAGGAACGGCTCAAGCCGAAGCCGGATGACGATTTGATCAAGCGCATCGCCTTCCTCAAGACAGTGGTCGTCGTATCATCCGATGCCACGAACGAGCTGGCGGTGATCACTGAGTCGCGCAAGGAGGCCCGCCGCTGGAATGCCATGGAGAATTTCTGCAGACCCTTCGACTTGGAGGACTCGGACAAAGACCTGACGGGCATCGCCTTCCTGATCGTGTGCGATATGCTCCTCACCGGCTTCGACGCGCCGGTGGAGCAGGTCATGCACATCGACAAACGCCTGCGTGAGCACAATCTGCTGCAAGCCATCGCCCGCGTGAATCGTGTCGCCACTGGCAAGCAGCGCGGCTTCATCGTGGACTACATCGGGTTGGCGAATCACCTCAGCTCCGCGCTCTCCATCTATGCGGAAGAAGACGCGGCCGACCTCCAGGACGGCCTCAAAAATCTGCTGACGGAGCTGCCCATCCTAGAAGAGCGCTATCAGCGGCTGCTCCAGCATTTCCAAACGGCGGGCGTGATGGACATTCGCGCGTTTGTGAATGGCGACCTGCCAGATGCCCAGGCCGAGGTGCGGGTCATTCATGCCGCCGTGACGGCGATGAAGGACATCAAGCGGCGCGCGGATTTTGAGGTGTATTTGAAGAAATTTCTGCAAAGCCTGAACCTCATCCTGCCGAACGAGGCCGGCCATGCCTACCGCGTGCCGGCCAGACGTTTCGGCTACCTGCTGCGCATGGTGAAGGAACGCTACAAGGACGAATCGCTCGATCTGGCCGACGCCGGAGCCAAGGTGAAAGCCCTGATCAACGAGCATCTCATCGACCTCGGCATCAACCCGAAGATCCCGCCGATCGAACTTCTCTCCGACGACTTCCTCGCCAATGTGCAGAAGCATTCGCGCGGTGATCCCGAGGCGAAAGCCAGCGAGATGGAGCACGCCATCCGTAAGCACTGCACCATCCACTTTGACGAAGACCCGGCCTTCTACAAAAAGTTGAGCGAAAAACTGGAGCAGCTCATCCAGCAGCATCAGGACAATTGGAAGATGCTCGCGGACGAGTACGAGAAATTGCGCGCCGAAGCGACCGAGGGCCGCAAGACCGCCCACCAGGGCATGACCAAGGAAGCCACGACCTTCTACGATCACGTCGTTCAGATCACGTTTGATGACGGTCAAGTGCCAGCTGAGCACGTCGATGCGCTGAAGTCGCTCATACTGAAAATCGTCGAGTTGCTACAGGGAACCATCGACATCATCGACTTCTGGAAAAAGCAGATCGAAGTGAAGAAACTGCGCGGTGACATCGGCACGGAGATTCTATTCGCCGACATCCCCCAACTTGTCGCCAAACAAGAGCGCATCGCCGTGGAAATCGTGAAACTGGCGGAGAAGCGCCACAACGAGCTCATCCAGCCATGAGCAGTCGCGACAACGACATCCTCTACGAGGTAGTGCGCAGTCGCCGCGCCACTGCCGACATTGTCGTCGAACGGGATGGCAGCGGCGTGGTGCGGGTGCCAAAACAACTCTCGGAGACTCACATCGCAAAGCTTGTGCAATAACGCAGCCTGTGGATTTACAAAACACTGGCCGAGTGGCGGGATGTCAATGCCACCCGCGTTTTACGCGAGTATCGAAACGGCGAAGGATTCCTCTACCTGGGCCGCTCCTATCGGGTGCTGCTAACGTCCAAGCAGCCAGAGGCACTATTGTTGAAAAATGGTCGTTTTTGCCTATGCAGACAACTCGTTGATGCCGGGGGTGTGGTCTCAGCGAAGACTGCTTTCAAGGATTTTTTTACACCAGCCGTGGCCTCGAACGCATGCGTCAACGTGTCGATTACTTCGCTTCCAAAGTCGCGTCCAGCCCGGGCGTTTCGCCGTTCGTGAACTGAGCAACCGCTGGGCATCCTGCTCACCCAATGGCAACCTCGTTTTCCATTGGAAGTGCATGATGGCACCTGCCACGGTGATCGACTACATCATCGTCCACGAACTGTGCCATCTTCACCATCTAGACCACTCGATGGCGTTTTGGAACGAGGTGGACAAGGTGATGCCGGATTACCGCGAGAAAAAAGAGTGGCTGCGGGTGAATGGCGCAGGGTTGGCGGTTTAAAGGGATAGATAGGCATGCTGAAATCCGTGATAAGAGCATGCGTCTCGCAATAGTTTTTCTTTGCATATTTTGCGCCAACCTCGCCGCGCAGCCGAACGTCATTTTCATCATCAGTGATGACCAAGGCTACCCGGATCTCGGCTGCATCGGCAGCAAGCCGCTGATCACGCCGAATCTGGACAAGTTGGCGGCGGAAGGCGTGCGCGGGACGAGTTTTTATGTGACGTGGCCGGCCTGTACGCCGTCGCGTGGCAGCATCCTCACGGGGCGCTATCCGCAGCGTAACGGGTTGTACGACATGGTGCGCAATGACCTGGTGAACTACGGCTATGTTTTCCCGCCGGAGGAGTATGCGGTGTCCCCGGAGATGACGCTGGGTCTGGATGTGCGCGAGGTGACGATCGGCGACATGCTCAAAAAGGCCGGTTATGCGACGGGTTGTGTCGGCAAGTGGGATATGGGGCAGGCGAAGCGCTTTCTGCCACTGCAACGCGGCTTTGATTTCTTCTACGGCCACGGCAACAACGGCATCGACTACTACACGCACGAGCGCTACGGCGTGCCGTCGCTGTTTCGTGGCAATACCCGCACCGAGGAGGACAAGGGCAAGTATGTGACCGACGTGTTCCGCCGCGAGGCGCTGTATTTTCTCAACGAGCATATCGGCACAAAGCCGCTCTTTCTCTATTTGGCCTTCAATGCCCCGCATGGCGCGTCTTCCTTTGGCGAAGGCACAAAGGCCGGGGAAAAGAAGAAGGGTGAAGGCGTCCAGTCACCTGAAAAGTATGTGGCGATGTATCGCGACACGGTGAAGGACGAAAAACTCGCCCGTTACTGCGGCGCGGTGACGTGCATGGACGAGGCCATTGGCGTTTTGATGGACGCGGTGGAAAAAGCCGGGCAGACCGACAACACGCTCTTCCTGTTCATCTCCGACAACGGCGGCAGCGGCAATGGCGGTAATGCGCCGCTAAAAGGTAGCAAGAGCACCATGTGGGAGGGCGGCCTGCGCGTGCCGTTCATCGCCCGCTGGCCGGGGAGATTGCCCGCCGGGAAGGTCACGAACGAGTTTCTCACATCCCTGGAGTTTGTGCCGACGCTGCTGGCTGCAACCGGCGCTGCGGCACCGGACGGCGTGAAAATGGACGGCTTCGACATGCTGCCGATCCTGCGCGGCGTGACGAAATCGCCGCGAAAGGAAATGTTCTGGCAGCGGCGCAGCGATAAGGCGGCCCGTTTTGAAAACTGGAAGTGGCTGGACTCGGCAAAGGGCAAGGGGCTGTATGATGTGAGCCAGGACATCGGTGAGGAGCATAATTTGAGTCGTGAGAAGCCGGAGATCGCCCAAATGATGCAGGAGCGGTTTGCCAAGTGGCGGGCGGAGATGGATGCGACCGAGCCGCGTGGCCCGTTCCGTGATTACTGAGTTAGATCACTGAACAACAATGACTATCGCGCTGTGCCACGGGCGGCGACGTGTCAAAAATGAGAGGTTTTTGACAAATTGAGCACGGGACTTTTTCCGCAAACCTGCTATGTAACTGGCCCCACCAACCCCATGACCAACACTCCTGAGATGACCGCTCCGAAGCCCCAGGCAACGATTTCCGAATGGAAAGAACTCGTGTCTCGGTTCCAAGTTCCTTCCGTCCCTCGTGCCATCTGGCAGCTCGTGAACACCTTTGTGCCGTTCATCGCACTGTGGTACTTCATGTATCAGAGCTTGGCGGTGTCCTACTGGCTGACACTGGGGCTGTCGGTGATCCAGGGCCTGTTGGTGGTGCGAATGTTCATCTTTTTCCATGACTGCGGCCACGGTTCCTTTTTCAAATCGAAGCGCGCCAATGACATCCTCGGCTTCATCACCGGCATGATCACCTTCACCCCCTACCTGCACTGGCGCTGGCAGCACTCGGTGCATCATGCCACCTCGGGTGACCTCGACCGCCGTGGTGATGGCGACATCTGGACGATGACCGTGAAGGAATACCAGGAGGCATCGCCCAAATGGCGCCTTATTTACCGCCTGTTCCGCAATCCGCTCGTGCTCTTCGGCATCGCGCCACTGGTCATTTTCCTCGTGTACCAGCGCTTCCCCTCGTCGCGCGCGAAGGGCAGGGACCGCCTCTCCGTCATGACCATGAACGTCGCCCTCGTGCTGATGGTGGCGGGCTTGAGCTGGCTGTTCGGCTTTAAAAATTACGTCCTCATGCAGCTTCCAGTGACCCTGTTTGCCGGCATGTCGGGCATCTGGATGTTCTATGCGCAGCACCAGTATGAGGATGTGTACTGGGAGCGCCGGGAAGATTGGGACTACACCAGCGCCGCGCTGGAAGGCAGCTCTTTCTACAAACTGCCGAAAATCCTCCAGTGGTTCACCGGCAACATCGGCTTCCATCACATCCATCATCTCAGCTCCCGCATCCCGAACTACAATCTGGAGCGCTGCCATTATTCGCATCCGCTGTTTCATAGCGTGCCGCCCATCACGCTGCTTTCCAGCCTGAAGTGCCTCAATCTCCGTCTCTGGGATGAGGAAGCCCGCGAACTCCTCACCTTCCGCCAGTATCGGCAACGTTATGGCAAAAAACAGATGGTGCATGAGCCGATGATTGATACCGCTGATATTCCCGTGCCAGACCCGGCAGGTCAGGGGATGGCGTAAGCCCGCACTGCTTGCAACCATGTCCGGCTTTCGGCTCAACACCGAGTACCAGCCGCAGGGCGACCAAGGCCAGGCCATCGCGAAGCTGGTGAAGTCGGTGCGTGCCGGGAACCGGCACCAGACGCTGCTGGGCGTCACCGGCAGCGGCAAAACCTTTACGATGGCCAATGTCATCGAGCAGATCGGGCGTCCGGCGCTGGTGTTCTCGCACAACAAGACCCTCGCCGCGCAGCTCTACTCGGAGTTTAAAAACTTCTTCCCCGACAACGCCGTCGAGTACTTCGTCAGCTACTTCGACTACTACCAGCCGGAGGCCTACATCGCCCGCACCGACACCTACATCGAGAAGGACAGCGCGGTGAATGACGAGATCGAGCGCCTGCGCCTCTCCAGCATGGGGGCGCTGATTACGCGGCAGGACACCATCATCGTCGCCAGCGTCTCCTGCATCTACGGCCTCGGCTCGCCCGAGGACTACGAGGGTATGATGCTACCACTAAACGTGGGCCTACAGATGTCTCGCGAGACCCTGCTCACTCGGCTCGTGGACATGCTCTACGAGCGCAACGACATTCAGCTCCAGCGTGGTAAATTCCGCGCTCGTGGCGATGTGATCGAGGTCGTGCCCGCCTACCTCGAAAGCGAGGCCATCCGCATCGAGTTCTT
>JBDNIB010001074.1:0-4111 GCA_041688535.1 Prosthecobacter sp. | reverse complement strand
CAAAGCTGACGTGCTTCTGCAGCACGGGGCGGATGCGCTCTGGCAGCACGTTGCGGCTGGGCGCGCGGTCAGCAGCGGCGAGCACCTCAGTCACCGCCGTTTGGAGGCGGGCCTGTGCTTCGGCGGTTTGGGCGGGGGCGGATTGGATCAGCCAAGGGGCTGACACGAGAAGAGCGAGGAACGAACGGAGGGTCATGGGGCGGGTTCTTTTACTTCATTTCCTTTTTCAACGCTACCGAAAGCCATCTTGCCGATCAAGGATTCAATATCAACGGAGGATTCCGTCATAGTGATCAAGGCACCTGATTCCAGATACGTTTCATCTGCGCCAGGGGCGAGCGCCACATATTTGTCGCCAATGAGGCCGGTGGTCTTGATCGACGCCATGGTGTCCGTCGGCAGTTTCAGGCCGACGAGCAGGCGCAGTGTGACCATCGCGCTGAAGTCGGTGGCATCCACGCGGATGTTTTCGACGCGGCCCACGGGCACACCGGCCACCAGCACACTGCTGCCGCTGTTGAGGCCACCAGCATTGGTGAACCGCGCTTCAATGACATAGGTGTCGCCACCGATCATGGAGCCTGCGCCGAGTTTTACCGTCAGGTAGGCTACGGCGGCGATGCCCAGCAGCACAAAGGCTCCGACGAATAATTCCAGTTTGGTCTGTTTCATGAGTCTTCGGAATGGAGTGCCTCGCCACGGCGGATGGCAGCCAGAGAAGTGCCAAGTGCCGCAGCGCTGTCGCGGAAGTCGCACACCACTGGTTCTGTGGAGGCGGAAAATTCAGCGGGCATGCCTTCGAAGCGCATCCGCCCCTTGTCAAGCAGCGCCACGCGATCACTGGCGACCAGCGCCTCCGTCACGTCATGGGTGACGACGAGTGCGGTGAAGCCGAATTGCCGCTGGTATTTGGCGATCATGGCAAACACCGCGTTGCGCCGCAGTGGATCGAGGCCCGCCGTGGGCTCGTCAAACAACACCAGTTCAGGACGCGTCACGATCGCCCGTGCCAGTGCCAGACGCTTCTGCATGCCGCCAGAAAGCTGACCGGGGTAGCGGTCACGGTGTGCTTCCAGCTCAAGCTGGCGCAGCGCCTCTAGGCTGCGCTCACGAATTTCCGCATCGCTCAGATCGGTGGTCTGCTCCAGTGGCAGGGCCACATTTTCCAGGGCGGTCAGCGAGTCGAACAGGGCGTTGCTTTGAAACAGGAAGCTGCACCGGCGGCGGAACTCCGCGCGTGCGCTGGCATCGTCCATGTTCAGTGGTTTGCCGTCGAACTGGATGCTGCCCGCCTCCGGCCGGATCACATCGGCCAGGCATTTGAGCAACACGGATTTGCCCGTACCGCTGCGGCCCAGTACCGTCACCAGGCTGCCACGCGGCACATCTAGGCTGGCCCCATCGAGCACGATGTGGTCGTCGAAGCGCTTGTGCAGGCCGTCGATGCGCAGCAGCAGGTCTGGGGTGTCACTGCCCATGATTAGATGAGAAATGAGGTGATGACGTAGTCGGCGGCCAGCACGATGATGCTCGACTGCACCACCGCGCGCGTCGTGGAGGCGCTCACGGCACGCGCTCCGGTGGCTCCACGGCAGCGATGCGCGTTGAAGCCGTGGTAGGCACACAGGCTAATCGTCAGCAGGCCGAACGTGACCGCCTTGGTGAAACACTCGCGCACATCCTGCGCCTCGATCGCCCGCTCCACCGACGACCAGTAAACGCTCGACTCCAGCCCCAGTAGCAGCGATCCTGACAAACTGCCGCCCCACAGGCCCACCGTGACAAACAGCGCTGTTTGCATCGGGTACACCAGCAGTGCCGCGATCAGCCGTGGCGTCACCAAGTAAGCATGGCTGCTCACCCCCATGGTCTCCAGTGCGGCGATCTGCTCTGTGTTACGCTGGATGCCCAGCTCTGCCGCCAGGGCTGATCCCGCCTGTCCCACCAGCATCAGCGCCGCCAGCACCGGACCCAGCTCACGCACCAGACTCAGCGACACCAGCGTTCCCAGCAGCCCCTCCGAGCCAAACCGGTTCAGTACATAATAACCCTGCAAGCCCAGCACCAACCCGGTGAACATCCCGACAATCAGGATCACCGGGAGGCAGCGCACGCCTTGCTCAAAACCTGCCCGTACGATCCGCCGTCCCAGCCGCCGTGCTCCCAGCGCAGAGCTGCAAGCCCGCCCCGTGAACAGGGCGAAATCGCCGAGATCATGGACTAGGGTGAGGGTATGGCTGCCGACAGCGCGAATCATGCAATAGCCAACAACCTCCAACAGCCGCCGGACTTGTGCAACGCCGCAACATCATCGCTGCGATTATTCCTGTCATGTGCTTGTCCTCACCGGGAAATTTAATCCCCATTCGCATCTTTTATCATTGTCACTTTCGAGGGGGCATGATAAAACCCGGTCTCTTTGTGACTTCTCCCGTCTTTTATCTGGTTTCCGTTTTGCTGTTTTCTGCCGCTCTCGTCAGCGCGCAGGAGCCGATGCTGCCGCAGGCGCTCACTCCTGGACGGACCTTCCATTCGGATGGGCCACAGGGCTTTTTGAAGCCCAGTAAATCCATCAAACCGCCGGTGAGCGCCCCTGTTACCGTCACGCCGGTGGCCATTGTGCAGACTCCCACGGCAGAAACGCGCCTGCGCCGCCTCGTGGTGGTTTCTGGCACCATGACGCCCGAGGCAATCCGTGATGCCATCATTGCCTGCGGCCTGTCGCGCACCCCAGTGACCACCGCTGGCGGCGTCAACGCGTCTGCGCCGATGCTGACCGACCTCGCCGATTTGTTTGGCTCCATGGTGACGGAAGATACGCAGAAAAAAGTTTTGGATTCTGTCCGCAAAGGCATGGGTTCCACCGCCAAGCCGCTCAAGCGCGCGGAAATCGTTGGCTGGTTGCCCAGCGAAGGCGTGATGGCCGTCGCAGTGTATCCTGAAAGCTGAACGTGCTTTCCATGATGCTTGATCCGGCCTCTAGCGCAGTCCCACGGGTGCTGCTTGCAGAGGAGAGCCTGCCCTTCCGCCGCGTCATCCGTGAGGCATTGACGGCCTTCCGCGTGTGCGAGGTCGATGACGCCCCGAGCGGCGAGCGTGCCTTTGAGATGGCACTAAACCGCCCTTATGCGCTGTTCCTGTTTTCATTGCCGCTGCCAGACCTGGCGGGCGACTTGCTTGATCGCCTGATCAGCAAGGCTTATCCCCGCGTGCATCCAGGCGTCCATACCGCACCACCGGTGATCTTTCTCAGTCGCCCCATCGACGCACTGCGCATGCAGGAACTCCAGCGCGACGTGCGCGTGCGCGGCAGCATGCCCCTGCCGCCGAAACTCGACGTGTTGCTCGCCTTGACCGCCTCATTGCTTCCCGAACGCCAGGGCATGGCTTTTCCACCCCTGTCCACGCCGCATGTTTCCTGATCCTCGCCGCCACAGCGTCAAAATCTGCGGCATCACCCAGCCAGAGCAAGCCGCAGAGCTGTTTCGTCTCGGGGCGGACGCGGTGGGCATCAATCTCTGGCCGCAATCCAAGCGCCACCTGCCGCTCGCCGTGGCAGAGTGTTCCTTGCAGGAGGTGGCCGCACAGCATCCACTCGTCGCCGTCCTAGTGAATCCTGCTGCCGCCCTGCTTGATGCCGCCGTCGCCAGCGGTCTCTTTCCCGCTTTGCAACTCCATGGTGATGAAACCCCGCAGGAGGTCGAGCGCCTCATGCAGCGTGGTGTGAATGTCATCAAGGCCTTGCAAGTGCGCGACGCCGCCTCGCTCGCGCAGATCGGCGACTTTCCCTGCGATGCCATCCTGCTCGACGCCTACAACCCCGGCACCTACGGCGGCGGCGGTCATGCCTTCCCCTGGGAGCTGGCCGAGCGTGCGCGCGAGATGTTTCCTGCCAAACACGTCCTGCTTTCCGGCGGTCTCGTACCCGACAATGTACGTGCCGCTGTGCAGCAGACGCAACCAATCGCCGTCGATGTCGCCAGCGGCGTCGAATCCCAGCCCGGCATCAAGGATCTCGCGCAAGTCGCCCGCTTCATCGCGGAAGCACGCGCAGGCTGGTCCACGGCTGCGGCTCGCGTCTCGTCGCGGCCTGCTTGAATCCCAGTACCCT
>JBDNIB010000129.1:0-3822 GCA_041688535.1 Prosthecobacter sp. | reverse complement strand
TCGTCATTCGTCATTCGTCATTCGTCATGCACCTCCTCTTCGCCACCTCCAACGCCCACAAGACCGAAGAAGTCGCCGCCATCCTCGGCGCGAAGTGGCAGGTCGCCGACCTCCGCGCCCATCCACACATCGTGCTCGATGAGGAAACCGGCGACACCTTTGAGGCCAACGCCATCATCAAGGCCGTCAGCGGCAGCCGCCAGTTGCCTGGCCAGCTCGTCCTCGCCGACGACTCCGGCCTGGAGGTCGATGCCCTGAGCGGTGCTCCCGGCGTTCGCAGCGCCCGCTATGCCGGGGACACCGCCACCGCCGCCGACAACCGCGCCAAACTGATCGCCGAACTCGCCAAAAAAGCCCAGTACACCCGCTTCGCTGGCCGCTTCCACTGCTGCATGGTCCTCGCCCGGGATGGCGCGGTGCTACATGTCACCCACGGCAGCGTCGAAGGCTCTCTCCTCACCCAGGAGAAGGGAGAAGGCGGCTTCGGCTACGATCCACTCTTCATCCCCGCAGGATTCGCCGAAACCTTCGGCGTCCTCCCAGCGGAGACCAAGAACCAGCTCAGCCACCGCGCCCGCGCCCTCGCCGCCATGCGGCAACAACTCGCCACCCTGGCTTGATGCAGCCTCTGCGCCCCTGCCTGCTCCTCCCGGCACTCCTCGCCCTGGCTAGCTGCGCCACCCCGCCGCCCGCCCGCCCGGTTGATGATCCCCCCTCGCCGCCGCTCATCACCGAGCCGGTGCCCGACACCACGCCCCGCTGGCTGCCTACCGGGCCGCTGCAAACCACGCCTCTTCCCGGTGGTGCCGCCTGGCTGCATCAGGTCAGCGTCAGCCGCGCCGGCCGGACCGTCGATCTGCAGTTCATCCTCTTTGACAGCAGCCGCTACGACCTCCAGGTCATCGACCAACCTGAAGATTGGTCCGGCGGCGGCCAGATAACCAACCGCATGCGCTCCGTCGGTGCCGTCGCCGGGGTGAATGGCGGCTTCTTCTCCCCGCAGTTCGTGCCCCTCGGCCTCATGATCGCTGCCGGGCAGCCTACCGGCGCCTGGCAGCAAAATAAACTCCTTAGCGGTGCCGTCGTCGTCAGGCAGCAGGAACCACAGTTGCTCTGGAACGCCGAAGTTCACGACACAAACACCGTCCGCCAGCTTCTCCAGGCCGGCCCCCGCCTTGTCGATGCCAGCCGCCCCGTGCCCAGCCTCGACCGCAACAAGCAGGCCGCCCGCACCTTCATCGCCACCGCAGGCGGCCAGCGCTGGGTTCTCGGCACCGCACGCAGCACCAGCCTCGGCGAGCTGGCCGAAATCCTCACCTCCCCCGACGTTTTACCTGGCCTCCGCCTCCACCGCGCCCAAAACCTCGACGGCGGCCGCTCCACCGCACTCTACTGCCGCAGTGCCGACGGCCAGGAAATCTCCCAGCCCGGCTGGAGCACCGTCCGCAACTACCTCGCCATCCTCCCCCGCTGAACTGGATGCTCGATTCGGTTCGCGGTTCGCGGTTCGCGGTTAGCTCGTCCTCGTCATCCTACTCGAACTCGTCCGCGATTCTGGATGCAGGATGCTTCTTGCGCCCTTGGCTCTTGCGCCGCAACTCGGATAGGAAGTGCCGCCGCTCTGCGCGAGGAGTGATGGCATCCTCGCGTCATTGATTTGGGGATGACGGCAAGATGCCGTCACTCCTTGGAACGGCGGATGCACTGTGCCATCACGGCGTGGCTTGACGCAGCAGCAGGGGCGTTTCGCGGATGAGGAAGATGCCGTGGAAGGGCTGTGCCGCAGGCGACAGGGCGGTTGGCACGGTGTCTTGCAACTGCCAGGACGGTGGCGTGGTGCTGCTGTCGAGGTAGTAGCTGGTGTAGCTGTTGAGTTCGGGCGCGGTGTCGCCATTCCAGAGGCGGAGGCGGTCGGCGGTGGCGGGGGTGCTGCCAGCGCGAAGTCCGGTGGTTGGAAGTGCGACCGGCGCGGGCCAGCCGGAGCCGATCAACTGCGTGCCGGCGGTAAGAGGGGTGGTGAAGCTGCCACTGCGGACTTCGCCGGTGAAGAGCAGGCTGGAATCAGCACCGTGAACGGTCACCAGCGCGGCTGCGTCGGCGGTGAACGGCCGGGCGTTCATGCTCAGGGCGTCCTCGGTCCAGGCGTCATCCTCGTGAGTGAAGGTGATGAAGGTGCTGGCGGCGGTGTTGAAGAACAGCAGGCGGTCAGCGGCGGTGAAGGCGGCGGGTGGCAGGAGATCGGCCAGCATCCAGTGGGTGCGGATGGCGATGCGTGATCCCGCGAGTCCGGACAGTGAGGTGGTGCTATCCAGAGTGATGTTGTTGCCGGAACTGACCGCGGCATCGATCTCGTAACGCTGATCGGCCAGTGCGCCGTTCATGACCTCCAGGTAATGCGAGCCTGCGGGCAGAGTGAGCGTGACAGGCAGGGTGATTTCACGGCCGCTGACGGCGGTCACGCGCCCGCTGAAGACGGCGGGGCGCAGTAGCGGCATGCTGAAGCTGCGGGTGCCGATGGGGAAGGTCTGGCGGCTCCAGGCGTGAATGGCGGAGGTGGCGGTGGCTTCAGGGGTGCCGTTGCGGTCGGCGTCGAGCTCGACTTTGAGGCGGAGGAAGCCGGTGTTTTTGCCAGCGAAGACAAGGAGGCGTTCTAATCCAGCATACTGACGCGTAAGGGTGCCGTCCGCATTGAAGCGGGTGCTAGCGGCCATGGCGAGACGCTGCCAGGCGGCGGGTTCAGCGGCCTGCGTGAGATCGGTGAGGGTTTCGAGCCTGAGAACGATGTCGTCAGGCGTGCTGACCGGCAGGGTGAGCCGTGCCACGAGGCCACCCGTGCTGTCTTGAGCGAGATCAAAGCGGTTGGTGGCGATGCCGCTGAGCGGATCGGTGCCGAGGGCGTATTCGAGCAGATTGGCGAGGCTATCCGCGTCAGGATCGTCGCCAGCGTCTCTCATGGCGTTGTTTTGACGCCAGAGGGCGAAGGTGCCTGCTGGAGCGGGTGCGGCATCCACAGGTTCCGCCGCCAGATCACGTTTGGCGCTGGTGCCGGCGGCGAAACCGCTGCCCGAGGGAGCGACAAAGCCGAGATCGCGGGTGAGATCGACACGACCGTCGTCCTCGTCGTCCATGCCGCCATCGGCCCCGGATTCAGCACTGCCAGTGGGGGCGAGTCCGGTGCGGAGGGCGAACACGCCGGTGCTGACACCGTTGACAGCGGGGTTGTTGTTGAAGATGAGATCCTGGCCGGCATCGTCATCGCCGGCGACGACGGTGGCCATGGGCAGCAGTCCTTCCAGCGGCATGCCAGCGGCGAACTGGGAGGCCGGGACATGGAGGAAATAACTGCCGGGGTTGAGATTCTCGATGAAGTAGCGCCCTTTGCTGTCAGACAGCGCCGCGCTGACCGGCGGCGTGGCACCCGGTGAGGCTCCCTGGGCGTAGAGGAAGATCAACACATCCTCCAGGCGCTCGCCGGGATTGAGCACGCCGTCGCCATTCACATCGAGGAAGACGTAGTTTCCGACCGCGAGGCTGCTCCAGAAGCCGAAATCGACCGTGAGATTGGTGTCGGGGTTGGTATCGCCATCGGTGGTGGATTCGGCACTGGCGGAAAGATTGATGATGGGGCTGAAGGACGGCGTGCCGGGACCACCGGGCTGGGAGCCGTCGTTGTTGTTGTCGATGTCATTGTCCACCGTGACTGGCGTGCCGCCGGTGATGAAGAAGGAGCCGGGTGGAGTGACTTTGACGTAATAGTTGCCGTTCGAGAGGCCGGTGAAGGCATAAGTGCCGGTGCTGTTGGTGACGAAGTCGCTGCCGATC
>JBDNIB010000128.1:0-2714 GCA_041688535.1 Prosthecobacter sp. | reverse complement strand
CGCCGCCGTCAGGCGCGGCGTGTCCGTGGCAGGCACCGAGCAGCCCACATCCCCAGTCTGCACACCAACAGCCCCCTCATTCACAGGCAACGAAAGCATGACGTGCGAGCGGCAGCAGGTTCAGCGAGGATCAGGCGTGGAGACGACGGTGGTGATAACGATGGCGGTGCTGGCGCGATCTCATCGAGCGGCGAGCGCACCCGCACCGCCTGCTCCGCGCTCACATGCAGGTAGCCCGCCGTCGTCGCAAAGTTCGCATGGCCCAGGAGCTTCTTGATCGTCAGCACATCCACCCCGTCCTCCAGCAAATGCGTCGCGAATGAATGTCGCAAGCAGTGAATGCCACCTCGGTTTGGTAAGCCCGCCCGCTTCAGTGCCCGGCAAAAAATCAACTGCGCCGTGCCATCCACCATCGGCTTGTTGAGCAAACGCGGAGCCGGAAAGAGCCACGGCCCCGGCGGGCGGAACTCGCGCCAGTAATCCCGCAGCACCTCCAGCAACCAAGGCGAGAGCACCGTGTAGCGGTCCTTGTTCCCCTTACCCTGATTGACCCGCAGCATCGAGCGCACGCTTTCCACATCCTCAACTTCAAGTGACACGCCTCACTCAGGCGCAAGCCCGCGCCATACACCGTCATCAAAAACGCCCGGTCGCGCAGCGAGCGGCAGCCCGTCACAAACAGCGTGCGCAACTCCTCCCGGCTATACACCCGAGCCCTGCGCGTCACCTTACGCGGACGCGGCAGACACTCCTCAATGCGCTCCACCGGACGCTTGAGCATCGTGCCATAAAACAAACGCAGAGCGCTGATGGCCACATTGATCGAGCTGCGGCTCAGCCCGCGCTGATGCAGACCGATGAGGTAATCGCGGATCTGCTCATCACTGAGCCGGTCCGGCGAGCGTGAGTAAGGACGGCCCAAAGCCGCCACCGCGTTGACATAAGACTCGTGGGTGCGCTGCGTATAACCGCGAAGGGTCAGCAGCCCGACATATTGGGTGCGTAGAGGTGACATAGACCCCCTGCATACTCCTCACCCAACCCCCCCTCACCCACCCTCCGCGCAGCGGCTCAGTTCAACGAGAGGGAAGTGATGTATTGCGCCATGAGGATGAGGTTGGGTTCATTCTCATCACCGATGGCAGGGATCGGGCGTGACAGGTTTCTTCATTCCGCTTAAAAAGCGTGAACGGTCGTCTTTGACACAGTCCTCCCAATCCCACTCTCGAATGACCGCAAATTTTCACGAATGGGAGCCCGTTTCGTGCCGTTCGTGTTTCGGGGGTCGCCTGAATTGCCTTCACCCTTGCGAAACCGGCGCATGCCCGCGAGTATCCACACCCTGTTTTCATGCCGCTGTCCCAACTGCTTCTGGTCGCCGCCACCCTCACCTTTGCTGGTGCGGTGGTGCAGGCGCTGCTCGCGCTGAAATCTGGCGCGTGGAAAGAGCGGCGGGCGCGCGTGGTGCTGATGGGGCTCGGCTTTGCCCTGCAAACCAGTTTCATCTACCTACGCGGCCAGGAGGTGGGCCAGTGCCCGATGAAAAGTCTGCCGGACATCCTGGTCTTCATCGCCTGGAGCATCGTGCTGCTGTATTTTCTCGTCGGCAGGGCGTTTCGGCTTTCACTGCTCGGTCTGTTCACCGCACCGCTGGTGGGCATCCTACAGGTGATGGCGCTGGCGGGCGGTTTCGCGCCGTATCCGCCGAAGGGCAAGATCAACGCGCTGGTGGAGCTGCATGCGGCGGCGGCGCTCATCGCCTATGCCGCCTTCGCGTTGGCCTGCATCACCGGCGTGATGTATTTGATTCAAGAACGCATGCTGAAGCGGCATCAGATTGGCGGCCTGTTTTATCAACTGCCACCGATCCAGGGACTCGCCAGCGCGATTCAGCGGCTCGTGCGTTTGGGCCTGCTGCTGCTAAGCATCTCGCTGGGCATTTCCTTTGCCCTGCACACTTCGGTGTCGAATCCGAAGGTCGTTTTCTCCTGGGTCGTGTGGGCGCTGTATGCGCTGATCACGGTGCTGATGTGGCGGCACTTCACCTCCCCGCGCAAAACCGCGTGGCTGGCGGTCATCGGCTTCATCCTGCCGTTCATTTCGCTCTGGATCGTGACGCATGCCTGAGCCGACTGACAACCGCAGCGGCCTCGTCTGTGTGGGCCTGAACTACAAGACCACGCCCGTCGAAGTGCGTGAGCGTCTCGCCTTTCCCGAGGCGCAGGTGCCCGCAGCGGTGCAGCAGGTGCGCGGGCTTCCCGGCTTCGTCGAAAGCGTCGTGCTCAGTACCTGCAATCGCGTGGAATTGTACGCCACGCATACGCTGCCCAGTGGCAATCATGGGCATGCCGCGCTGCGCGAGTACTTGATCTCCCACTTTCAACTCCAACCCGAGCACGCCGAGGCGATGGTGCTGTATAATCTCGACGCCGCCGAAGCCGCACGGCATCTCTTCCGCGTCGTCAGCGGTCTTGATTCGATGGTGCTGGGCGAAACGGAAATCTTCGGCCAAGTCAAAGCCGCCTACAAAGTCGCGCTCGACACCGGCACGACGAGTCGTTCGCTCAACAAGCTCTTCCAGCAGGCCTTCACTGTCGGCAAAAAAGTGCGCAACGACACCACCATCCAGCGCGGTTCCACCAGCGTCGGCAGCGTGGCGGTGGACCTCGCGGAAAAGGTCCACGATCTCAAAGAATGCCGCGTCATGCTCGTCG
>JBDNIB010001073.1:0-3021 GCA_041688535.1 Prosthecobacter sp. | reverse complement strand
TGACGGTGTTGCCAGCGCCGGGGCCGGAAGTGACGAGAACGACCGCCGGCTTGCCGGTGGCGCGGGCGTAGCCGTCTGCCATGTGGACGGCACCCTGCTCGTGACGGACGAGGATGAACTTCATGTCCGTCTTCACGGTCTGCAGCGCATCAAAGATCGGGATGGCAGCGCCGCCGGAGTAGCCGAAGACGTACTCGATGCCGAGATCGCCGAGGGTTTTGATAAGCGCCTGCGCGCCGTCCATTTTTTGATCGCTCATGTGGTTTGGGGTGAAAATTGCAGTTTGGCCGGTCATGGTGGGTTTGAAATCAAAAATAACAATCAAAAACTCATCATTTTTGGTCAAGTTGGCGATTAACCCGAGGCCCAAGATCTAAAAGTTGTCACTTTTCGGCTCAATCAAGCGCCGGCACTCGCCTGGCTCATGGGAAATTGCTTTTGAGGGGGCCGAGCCGGAGTGGTTCGCGGACGGGGTGTGAGGGGGGGCTGGCTGGTATGAGGCCGGTTGGGGTCCGATGATGAGCGAGACCGCCTTTGTCGTGAAAGACGTCATCGGCTCGAAAGGTTGCGTCAGCATTGCCGGCGTGAAGGAAAGCGAAACCGAGAGCGACGACATTGATCCACACTCCAAAGCCGCCGCGCTGAAACTGCACCTCGCCGAACTCGGTGCGGACGGGAAATTCACCAAGCCTGACGAGATTCTCGACTGCGCCGCCGAGCCGGATCAAGACGGGCTTTGCGCCCGCGAGCAGGAGGTTTTCCGGAACGCCATCACCAGCCTCCGCATCGTCCTCGCTGCCGACGAAGCCTTCAAGAGCGGCAAAATGGTGGAACTTTGATGGAGCAGGAACTAGTCCAGAATGTCATCGATTTGCTCCAGCGACACGCGAAAGACTTCCGTCTGCACCTTCAACCGCGACAGCGCGATGTAGAGCGCACCCTCGTGCTCAATGGCGTGAGGATATTGCAGCGAGGCAATGCCCTCTTCGAATTTCTTCTGTCGATGCGCCAGATTCTCGGTCAGCGCGGGGGATGAAGGAATATCCAGTCGAGCCAGGCGGGTGAAGCGTTGCCCATCTTTGCTGACGGCCAGGTGTAACTCTCGGCGACCTATTTTGGGATTCGCATTCAGGATCAACACGCGGTAACCACGGCTGGTTTTCAAAGAAAACAGCTTACTGGTCGCATTGGGAAAATTCGTCATCTCCGGAACGCCCCAGGTTTTTCCGCCATCTTGGGAAACCGAGTGAAACAGCCGTCGCGAGCCGCTGTTGTCGCGATAGAGCCCGAACAAGGCTCCATCTTCCAGCGGCCAGAAGATGGGTTCGTCGGGACGGAAACCTTTCACTTCGCCGATCCCGACCACGGGAAAGGATTGCCAATCGCTCAGCGACTTTTTTCCGCCGATCAACACCGAGACATTGAAACGTGCATCGCGTCGAGTCATGATCCAGTCGCCCGAAGCGAGTCGCTGCGGCGGGAAGTTATTAATCGCATTGTCGTGCACAGTCTCCCGAAACTCCCATTTCTCGGCCTCGTCATTCCAAGCAAACGCCGCCAACTTCAATTCCTTGTCCGTTCCAAAAGCTCCCTTCCCTTTGTAGTGAGCCGCCAGCGCCAGTAGTTCGCCGTCACGCACCCAGAGACCGCGCGCGATGTAGGCGTAGGGGGCCTCAGGCTTGCCGGTGACCGATTTCGCGGGTGTCCAGGTCATTCCGTCAAGACTGGTCGAGAATTTCAGTTCCTGAGTGGGCTCGTCCTCCACCCGCGGACCATCGCTCCACAGGCACCAGAATTTTCCGTCGTGGTGGGCCAGATAATTGTGCAGCTGCAGCCGAAAATGATGAATGTCGACGCTCCCTTCGAACGACTCGCCGTAGGGGCCTATACTGGCGGGATGAACCACGGCATGAGTTCCGTGCAAGGTTGGCAGCGCCTGGTAGTCGATTTTTTCGGGGTCAGTCCCCGAACCCGGTAGATCTAGAACGGCGATGGGTTCGGCGACGGCCGGATGAGGGCAAGCCGCGATCGCGAAGAAAGATACCAAGAGAAGAAAACGTCTCATGGCATCATCATAGTCGGTCCAGATCATGTCTGATAGGAAATTCTTTTGAGGGGCCGCGCCAGAGTGGTACGAGGACGTGGTGTGACGGGGCTGGCGCATCGTCGCCGTAACGCCGTAACGCGGTCGCGGCTGTCGTCGGTGTAGCTCTTCGTCACCCCACGCGGGCTGGTCTGGCTGAGCTTGCGCACCGCGTTGTAAGCGTGCGTCCAGGTGTCGCCGTTGGCAAAGGTCTGCGCCGTGAGCCGATTGAACCCGTCATACACAAACGTCGTCTCCTGCTGCATGCCGTCCTTCACACCGGTGCGATTCCCCGCCGCATCATACGCGAAGGTGTTGGTGCTGCCGAACGCATCCACCGTGGTGATCAGTCGGCCAAACGTGTCGTAAGTGTTGGTCACCGTTTGTCCCAGCGGGTTCGTCACGCTCAGCGCGAGACCACCGGGATCGAACTTCGTCACGCTCGTCGGCGCGGCTCCAGCCACTGCCGGGGCGATGGCCTGCCAGCTGCGTCCCGCACGGTCGTAATGCTTCGTCGTCACGTTACCCTGCGGGTCCGTCTCCGTGAGCACCTGGCCCAGCGCGTCGTAAGTCGTCTGCGACGTGGGCCGCACCATTGCCGCCGCCAGCGCGTCCCACACAGCCGGTGCCAGCACCTGCACCGGACGGTTCAGGTCGTCGTACTGGGATTCAGGTAAAAGCGAACCAGCATGCCGCTGCGAGCGATCTCAGGACACTCGGTCGCAACCGCCAATGATCACCCCGGCTGCTTGCGTTCGGCGCGATTTGGAAACTGCTATTGTCCGCAGTTTGTCAGCCAGTTGCACCCTTCTCTGAAAAATTGCGTCAAGCTGAAATATTGATTTTCACTGGGTGAATGGGGTCTGTGTTGTGAGCTTCGCCCCGCGCGTAGCGCCGTCACCAAGCAAGTTGCTTCCAACACCGTCCATGCAGCAAAG
>JBDNIB010001072.1:0-3461 GCA_041688535.1 Prosthecobacter sp. | reverse complement strand
CCCATCACACCGAGCCACGAACGACCATTGTTGATGGATGATTTTTGATTTGACGGCATGACGGGGGAAGCAGGCTTTGACTCGGCTTCGTGCATGTTCCATACAGAGATGCGACACGCTCGCAAACCTTCACATGCTCGCCCCTTCAGCCATCTCGATCCGTCCGCCGCGCTGGCTTATCAAGCCTGCTGTGGAGGAGGCTGCCGAGCTGGCGGTGGACATGGGCGTGTCCCCGCTCATGGCGCAGCTTTTGGGGCAGCGCGGCATCACCACCGTGGAGCAGGCGCGGGATTTTTTGGTGCCCAAACTCGCCTCCCTCGGCGATCCCACGGTGCTGCCGGAGATGAATGCCGCCGTGCAGCGCATCCTGAGCGCGGTGGACCACAAGGAGCACGTCGTGCTCTATGGCGACTACGATGTGGATGGCGTCACCTCCATGGCGCTGATGCACCTGATTCTGAAGGCCTATGGCATCGATACCCATCTGTTCCTGCCCACGCGTCTGGAGGAAGGCTATGGCCTGAGTCATGACGGCATCGCGCGCTGCTACGAGCTGTTTGGCAAGCCCGACCTGCTCATCGCCCTCGACTGCGGCACGACCTCACTGACCGAAGTGGCGCGGTTGCGCAGCGATGGCGTGGACTGTGTCATCATCGACCACCATGAGCTTTCGCCCCAGGGGCGGCCCGACTGCCTCGCGCTGGTGAATCCGAAGCTGGGCAAAGAGCACCACTACTTCTGCACCGCCGGGCTCATGTTCAAAGTGTCCCATGCACTGCTGAAGGCGCGCATGATCGAAGGCTACGACCTGAAAGAGACGCTGGACCTTGTGGCGCTGGGTACTGTGGCGGATCTGGTGCCGCTGATTGATGAAAATCGCTTGCTGGTACGGCGCGGGCTGGAGGCACTGGCACAGACACCACGCGCAGGCCTGCAGGCATTGAAGCAGATCGCCGGAGTGGAAGGTCTGGTGCAGACGCATCATGTGGGCTACCGCCTGGGGCCGCGTTTGAACGCCGCTGGCCGACTCGATACGGCGGCGACAGCGTTGCAGCTCCTGCTCGCGACTGATCCCGAGGAAGGCGCGGCGCTGGCCGAGCTGCTAGAGGCGCATAACAAGGACCGCCAGAACGTCGAGCAACAGGTGCATGTGGAAGCCGAGGCAATGCTCGCCACTCTGGGTGATCTCGAAAAACTTTCCGCCATCGTGCTAGGATCGCGCAACTGGCATCCCGGCGTGATCGGCATCGTCGCATCTCGCATCTCGCGCCTATGCCACCGGCCCACCATTCTCGTGGCGTTCGATGCCAACGGCATCGGCAAGGGCAGCGGTCGCAGCATTCCTGGGTTTTCACTCGTCGAAGCCATCGACATCTGCCGCGATCACCTACTGGGCGGCGGCGGTCACGCCATGGCGGCGGGCATTTCCGTCGAAGAGGCAAAAATCGACACCTTCCGCACCGCGTTTCAGGCAGCGGCACGCGAGGCCCTGAGCAAGGAGGAGATGACTGCTGTGCTCGAGCTCGACGCGGAGGTGCGGCTGCGTGACCTATCGCTGAATTTCTTTGAGAGCTACAAGCTGCTGGAGCCCTTCGGCCAGAAGAACTCCGAGCCGCTATTTCTCTGCCGTCAGGTGAATCCCAAACTGCCAGGCCGCACGATGAAGGAAAAGCACCTGCGCATCATGCTCACGCAAGACGGCGCATCAATGGAGGCACGCTGGTTCAACGCGCCCATCGGCAAGCTCCCCCCTGCCCCGTGGGACGTGGCCATGCGCATCCAGCGCGGTTGGTTTCGTGGTGTGGAGCAGTGGCAGCTCACGCTGGAGGCAGTGCGCAGCTCGGAGTGATCAGCTCTGGGGATGAAACCGGTAGTGGCCGGTGAGCGGGAACTCGAAGAGGCGGTTCTCGTATTTCGGACCTTGGCCAATGTTGTGGACGATCCACGGCGTTGCGCCGCCATCGGGCGCGGGCACGACGATGGCGATGTGAGGGAGCCGACCGGCGACGGTACAGGTGATGAGATCGCCGGGCTGGTAGTCGGCGGCGTTTTGAGTGACTGGCAAGGAAGCGCCACACCGCTTGAAGAAGGTCTGCAGGTTCGGCACGCGGCGGTGGTCGATGTTTTTGTCGGTGGAGCTGAGACCCCAATGTTTCGGATAGGCGGAAAAAGCGCGCTGCATGTCCTCGTGAACGAGCTCCTGCAGATCGAAGCCTAGCGCCCGGTAGGCGCGGATGACTTCATCGGTGCAGACACCGGTGTCGGCGGGGACATCGCCATTCGGGTAGTCCAGCTTCACGTAGGCGGGGTCATAACGCACGGTATGCCTAGTGCGCTCCATCGCGGCCTGCACGAGACGTTCGGCGAAGGTCGGCGTGCCCGTCTGCGCATGGCCGTGAACGATACAGGCAAGGCTGAGCAGGATGAAACAGAGGCGCATGAGACTTTTTAACCACTAATGAACACTAATCTGACAATAATGACTGACCCAGGATATTGGATTAGGATTAGTGAGAATTAGTGGTTCGAAAATCCGACTTCATTCACGCGGCACCTCGACACCGCCGATGAAAGTCTGCTGCACGGCGAGCTGGCGATTCAGAATGAGAACATCGGCCTGCTTGCCTTTCTCTAGGCTACCGCAGTGTTTGGCGATGCCGGTGAGTTCGGCGGGCGTGAGACTGGCCATGCGCACGGCTTCTGGCAGCGTGGCGGAGGTGCTTTTCTTCATGTGCCGGACCATGTGGTCCAGCCCGACGACGGCGCTGGCAAGTCCCTGGCCAGGAACGAAACCCACTTTGCCATCGCTTTCAAACCAAGGTCCATCGTCTTCGGAGCCGAAGCGGTAGCGGCCGGGGGGCATGTCCATGGCGCGGTTGCAGTCCGTGACGAGACACAGGCGCTTCACGCCCTTCATGCGGAAGGCGAAATCGAGCAACTCAGGCGCAAGGTGCATGCCGTCAGCGATGACTTCCGTGCTCATGTCCGCCGTGGCGAGCACAAACTGCTCCATGCCGGCCTGCATCGGCGTGCCAAAGCGACTGCGGAGCGAGGCGACTGAACTCATGGCGCACCAGAAGTGATCCACATGACGCATGCCCGCTTTGAAGGCGGCGGTCATCTCCGTCCAATTCGCGTTCGAGTGGCCGCAGGTGATGAGGCAGCGGTGTTTGCGGGCGGTTTGATAAAACTCCGCTGCTCCCGGCAGCTCTGCCGCACAGGTGGCGATGCGTACCAGATCATCGCGGAACCACATCGCATACTCGGTCGCGTTTGGAGCACGACAGCCTTCACGCGAGTGGCAGCCGACCTTGTCTGAGGCAAAGTAAGGCCCGTAGAGATGCACCCCAGCGATGCGGGAGCCATGCGCTGGCTCCCAGGTACGCTTCGCCTCGCGGCAGGAGCCCAGCAGGGCCATGATTTGCACCGGCGCACCGGTGGTGGTGGTGGGAAACAGCGTG
>JBDNIB010001071.1:0-2203 GCA_041688535.1 Prosthecobacter sp. | reverse complement strand
TGCCACCGGCCTCCAGCGCTCAGATTTTCTCCAAACTACGCGGAATCGGCTTCTGGCTCATCGCGCAGATCACTTCCGACTCATTCGGCGGATACGCTGGCACGGCGGATTCCGTCCACGTCGCGCCGTCATCACTCGAAGCATGCATTTTGGTGCCAAAGTGACCGTGTTCGATGGCGGCGATCAACCGGCCATCACGCCTATCCGGCAGCAGCATCGGCACAGACACGCCGAGAAACGAGGTTCGCGTGATCTGCCAGCCGTCTTGGCCGCGTTCGACCTGGATCAATCCATTGCGGGTGCCGAGATACAGTTTCGTGCGCATGGGCGGGATCGTATCATCCACCCGACAGCGCCTGCGTCACAAAAATCTCCGAATCCGGCCCCACCGCATCCTCCAGCCGCACGCGGTCACGGATCGCCGTGCCATCGACAAACACGACGACATACTTCCGCACCGCAGCCTGATCATCCAACACATAGCCGCGCAGGGTGGGATGCAGCTCGAACGCCGCGTCCAATGCCTCACGCACCGTGCCGCCTGAGACTTCACAGGTCGGCGCTGCCGTCTGGCTGGCGAGATTGGCGGTGAATTGGACGGTGGGCATGATTTGGAAACATGCTATTCAGGCAGATCCTTGCCGTGAGTCTCTGGCAGATAGGCTAGGAACACCAGGCCCAGCAGGAAAAAGCCGCCGAGGCAGGTGATCGCCATGCGCAGGTCCATCGTGGACTTCATCCAGGCGCTCAGCCAGATCAGCACTGGCGCAGCGAGCAGACGACCGGTGTTGAAGCAGAAGCCGGCACCAGTGGCGCGGAGGTGTGTGGGAAACAGTGCCGGAAAATACGCCGCATAGCCCGCGTGGATGCCCTGGGCAAAGAAACCAAACATGGGCAGCACCACCAGCAGCAGTGCGTAACTCCCGGCATACGATGGCAGCCAGCAGATGACTGGCGTCATGACCAGCGCGGCCAGATGCATGATGACAAACGTCCGCTTGCAGCCCCAGCGGGCGCTGAGCGGTCCGAAGGCGAGCATGCCCATGCCTGCGCCGGCGGTTTGAATGAAACCGAAGGCGATCTTCGACTTGCTCGACCAGTCGGGATCACCCGTGCGTTTGAGAAAATCTGCCGCGATGTCTTGCCCTGCCACGACCACGCCCCAAAACGTCGCTAGACCCACCATTGCGAGCAGCGCGCCAAAGATGGCACGCGAGCGCCAGCGTGCATCGCCGAGCAGCTCACTGAAGCTGCCCATGCGTTCTGGCTTGGTCTTTCGCGCCTCCTTCCACGCCTCCGGTTCTTTGATACTCAGCCGCACCCACAGGACCAGCAGTGCGGGAATGACGCCCAATAGGTATGCTGTGCGCCATTGCGTGCCCACCCACAGTCCTGCCGCCGCTGCCAGCCACAGGCCGCACACACTGGTGGCATGGAAAATGCCGCCGGCGCGTTCGCGGGCTTCCTTCGGAAACACTTCGGCGACCAACGCCGCACCCACGGCCCATTCGCCGCCCACGCCCATCGCCACGAGGAAACGCAGTGCGCCGACCTGCCAGATTTGATCCGCAAATGCGGTGATGCCGGAAAAGACTGAGTAAAATAGAATGGTCAGCGCCATCACCGGATTGCGACCCCATTTGTCCGCCAGCGAACTGAACAGCAGCCCGCCAAACGTCCCGCCAAGCAGGAAGATGCCAAGGAAGCGTTCCCCCCATATTTTCACCAGCGGATCATCCGCCTTCACATGTAGCAGGTCCGGCAGCATGTCCGCCCGCGTGAGGTTGTAGATCTGCCCTTCAAACGCATCAAACACCCAGCCGAGAGAAGCAACGATGAGCACGAGCCACTGGTAGCGGGTGACGTTGGAGTACCATTTCGTGGGGGAGGAAGTCATGAGGGGATGGAATGACGAATGACGAATGCAGAATGACGAAGGGGTTACTTCTTGGCGGATTTGAGGTTGTCCTGGGCAGTGCTGCGGATGCGGGAGAAGATGATTCGCCCTCTTCCCACGGCAAGCCTGTCAGTTCATTCGTCATTTCGCATTCGACATTCGTCATTTTTAGACTGGCAGCGTCGTGCCTGGAATCGCCACGGGATACCAGCCGTCCGCGTCCGGCTGCACTGGCGGCTCGGTGTTCCAGGTGAGGTTGTCGGGCACGAGTACTTCCTGCGAGTTTATGGCTTGGTCCCAGGTGAT
>JBDNIB010001070.1:0-3523 GCA_041688535.1 Prosthecobacter sp. | reverse complement strand
TTCGCCGACGGGAACGGTGATCGGGCCGCCGGAGTCAGTGACATCCATGCCGCGCTTGAGACCTTCGGTGGAAATCATGGCGATGGAGCGGACCCAGCCGTCACCCATGTGGCTCTGCACTTCGCAGGTGAGCCGCACTTTTTTGCCTGCCTGGTCGAAATGGATTTCGAGGGCGTTGTAGATGGCCGGCAGATTGCCGGTGGCGGAGAAATCCACGTCCACCACGGGACCGATGACTTGAACGATTTTGCCGATGTTGCTCATAAAGACTGGGGAGATTGGGTAAAGGAGATGGCTGAGGTTTTATTCGAGGGCCATCTTGGCGGTGGTGATTTCGAGGAGTTCGTTGGTGATCGCGGCCTGGCGGAGCTTGTTGTACTCGAGACTGAGGTCCTTGATCATCTGCTTGGCGTTGTCGGTGGCGTTCTTCATGGCCACCATCCGGCTGGAGTGCTCGGAGGCGCGGGATTCGAGCACCATCTGAAAGACGGTGTCGTTCACATACTGCGGCAGCACGGTCTCAAAGACCACGGCGGCGCTGGGTTCAAAGGTGTACTCCGCAGAGGCTGCCGCTGGCGGGGCGATCTCGTGGCCGAAGTCGCGTTTGCCACCGAGGGTCACGGGATTGATGGGCAGGAGCTGCTCAACGCTCGGCAGGATGGTGACGGTGTTGATGAAGTTGTTGAAGACGGCGATCACCTTCTTGTATTCGCCGGTGCGATACTTGTCCTGCACGAAGCGGCCCACGGCACGCACTTCAGCGAACTTGGCGGGGTCTTTGATCGGGAAGTCGGCGAGGAGCGTGCGGCGCAGGCGGTTGATGGCCTGGACGGCTTTCTTGCCGATGGTGACGTATTCGACTTCGCCTTCGATCTGCGTGGTGATGAGTTTCTTGAACAGGTTGGTGTTCAAGGCACCGCAGAGACCTTTGTCAGAAGCGATGAGCAAGACGAGCGTCTTGTCGCCTTTGCCTGCGGAGAAGAAGGGGTGGATGCCTTCTTCTGCCTGCTCCTTGAGGTTCACGAGAACCTTGTTGAGCATCTCGGCGTAGGCGCGGCCGTTGCTGGCCTGGTCCTGCGCCTTTTTCATCTTCGCAGCCGCGACGAGCTGCATGGCCTTGGTGATCTGGGCCGTGTTTTTGACCGATTTGATTCGGCGTCGGATGTCGCGGGTGGAGGGCATGGAAGCTGGATACTAGATTCTGGATGCTGAATGGCGGATGCTTGGAGACAAGCTGTTACTTCCAGGATGCTTTGAAGTCGTCGAGGGCGGTTTTGATGCCGGCTTCGACGTTGTCGAGGGTCTTCTCGTTGGCGAGTTGGTCCATGAGCTCGGCCTTGCGGGTGGAGAGGTATTCTTCGAGCTTGGCTTGGAATTCCTTCACGCGATCCACGGCGACGCTGTCGAAGTAGCCCTTCTGCATGGCGTAGAGGCTGCAAACCATGATGGACAGGCTTTTCGGCTGATACTGCTGCTGCTTGAAGAGCTCCACGATGCGCGCACCGCGGTCGAGCTTGGCTTTCGTGCCGGCGTCGAGGTCGGAACCGAACTGCGCGAAGGCAGCGAGTTCGCGGAACTGGGCGAGGTCGAGTTTCGTCGTGCCGGAGACTTTCTTGATGGCCTTCGTCTGCGCGGCGGAACCCACGCGGGAGACGGAAAGACCGACGGAGATGGCAGGGCGGATGCCTTGATAGAACAAGTCGGTTTCGAGGAAGATCTGACCGTCGGTGATGGAGATCACGTTCGTCGGAATGTAAGCGGACACGTCGCCAGCCTGCGTTTCGATGATCGGCAGCGCGGTCATGGAGCCACCGCCGTAGTTTTCACTGACGCGGCAGGAACGCTCAAGCAGGCGGGAGTGGAGATAGAACACGTCGCCCGGATAGGCTTCACGACCGGAAGGACGCTTCAGGATGAGGGACACCTGACGATAGGCGACAGCCTGCTTGGAAAGGTCATCAAAGACGATGAGAACGTCGTCGCCCTGATCCATGAACCACTCACCGATGGCGCAACCTGAGTAAGGCGCGAGGTATTGGTTCACCGCCGAGTCAGAAGCGGAAGCGCTGACGATGGTGGTGTATTCCATGGCACCAGCGTCTTCCAGCGTCTTGGCGACGCGGGCGATGTTCGACTGCTTCTGGCCGATGGCGACGTAGATGCAGTAGAGAGGCTTGTGGCCCTTGAGCTTGCCCTGTTCGGCGGCTTTGTTCTGCTGCGCCTGGGAGATGATGGTATCGACCGCGATGGTCGTTTTGCCGGTGGAACGGTCACCGATGATCAACTCGCGCTGACCACGGCCAATCGGGATCATGGCGTCGATGCTCATGATGCCGGTCTGCACTGGAACGGACACGGATTTACGGGCGATGATGCCAGGAGCGAGTTTTTCGACCGGATACTGCGTTTCGCCTTTGATGTCGCCTTTGCCGTCGATGGCCTGACCGAGGGCGTTCACGACGCGGCCAAGGAGACTTCTGCCGACGGGTACCGAAAGGAGGCGACCGGTGGTTTTGACTTCGTCGCCAGCTTTGACGTTTTCGCCAGAGCCGAGGAGCACGCAGCCGACTTCGGTTTCTTCAAGGTTCAGCGCGAGACCAAAGACACCGCCGGGGAACTCGATCATTTCGTTGAGCATGGCATCGCTCAAGCCTTCAATCTTGGCGACGCCGTCACCGATTTCACGGACGATGCCCACATTGGACTTCGTGACGGCGGTCTTGAGGCCGGCGATTTGGGATTCGATCTCCTGGAGGATGTTGCTCATGGTATTGCGGGTTTGAAAAAGCTAAGGGCTGAGGGCGAAGGGCAGAGAGTTAAGAAAGGGAGGCTTTGAGGGCTTCGAGACGGGCTTTGACGCTGCCGTCCCACACGTCGGAGCCGACTTTCACGCGGATGCCGCCGAGGAGCGCGGGATTGACGCTGAATTCGAGGCTGAGCGGCCGACCATACTTCTTGGAGAGGCTGGCTTGCAGCTCGGATTGCGTGGCGGGCGTCAAAGCGGTGGCGCTTTCGACCAGCGCACGCTGGCGGTCCACTTCATTTGAGATGAGGCGCGAAAACGCGTCCAGCATACCGATGTAGCCGCGTGGCTTACTCTTGGCCACGGTGCTGACCACCGTGCGCACGCGGGACTCGTCCAGTTTCCCGTCTGCGAGGCAGGCGCGGAAAAGCTGGCGGGAGGTGCGGCGGGCTTCCTTGGTGATCTTCATGGGGGCGAAGCGGCGAGAAATTAAGCGGAGACCTGGGCGGCGGTTTCCTGATTGATGCGGGTCTGGTCGTCGGTGTTGAGGACCTTGCCGGTGACGCGGCTGGTGGCGTCGGAGACCATGCGGCCGAACTCACGCTTGAGCTGGGACATGAGCTGCTCCTGTTCGAGTTGCGCGGCCTCACGCGCCTTCGCGATAATGCTGTTGGCGGAAGAAACGGCTTCCTGCTGGCGGCGCTCTTGGATGGCCTTGGCGGCATCGTCGGCTTCCTTCACGAGACGGGCTGCATCAGCCTCCGCCTTGTCGATGATGGC
>JBDNIB010001069.1:0-5006 GCA_041688535.1 Prosthecobacter sp. | reverse complement strand
TGGGCGTGTTGATACGGCGACCACCGACATTGTTGATGAGGATGTCGATGGGCGCGTGCTTGTTGAGCACCACATCACACAGGCGTTCGGCTTCTTCGGGCTTCGAGAGATCGGCTTGAATCGAGGTCACGTGCAAATCCTCGCTGCACAGCTCCTCGTAAGCTTTGTGCAGATGCGCGGCGTCTGATCCGGCGATGACGATTTCCGCGCCTGCTTCGCCCAGCGCTCTTGCCATTTCCAAACCGAGGCCGCGTGAGCCGCCGGTGATAAGTGCGCGGCGGCCGGTGAGATTGAAGCGATCAAGGATGGGCATGGAAAAGGGAATCGGTGGAATGAAACGAGTCTTTCAGACGTTTCCTCCCAGCATGACAAGAATCATTTTCCTGACGTTGCTTTTTGGGATCGCCGTCACCGTGAAGGCGAAACAACCGAACATCCTCTGGCTGGTGGGCGAGAACCTGTCGCATGATCTCGGCTGCTACGGTGCGAAGAACGTTCACACGCCGAACCTCGATCAACTGGCGAAGGAAGGCGTGCGCTTCACGAATGTGTTCTCGACGAACCCGGCCTGCGCGCCGAGCCGCTCCGCCTTTCTCGTCGGCATGTATCAGACGACGACGGACACGCATCACATGCGCTCGCATCGCGACGATGACTTTCGCCTGCCTGCCGGCGTGCGGCCGATGACGCACCGGCTGCAGGACGTCGGCTACGCGTCCGCGAACATCAAGACGATTGGCGACAAGGCCGTAGGCACGGGCAAGCTGGACTTGAATTTCGTGAACGAGGGGCCGATTTACCGGACGGATGACTGGGCGTCGCTGAAATCAAAGCAGCCGTTCTTCGCGCAGATCAACTCGCACGAAATCGAGTACGACATCTACGACCGCCAGAGCAAGAACAAGGCGCGTGTCGACTGGGTGGGCGAGAACGAGCACGTGAAGCATGCCACGCCGGAAAACGTCACGCCGCCGCCCTACTACCCGGATCATCCGCTCGTGCGTGAGGAATGGGCGCGCTATTTGAACTCGGTGTCTGGCATGGATGTGCGCATTGGCTGGGTGTTCGATCAATTGCGCAAGGACGGGCTCGAAGACGACACCATCGTCACTTTCTTCGCCGACAACGGCCGTCTGGAGCCGCGCGGCATTCATTGGTGCTACGACTGCGGCCTGCGCGTGCCGCTGATCATCAAGTGGCCCAAAAACTTCCCCGCACCCGAAGGCTGTGCGGCGGGCAGTGTAAACGATCAAATCGTGAGCCTCATCGACGTGACCGCCACCACGCTCGACTTCGCCGGCATCGCGAAGCCACCGCTGATGCAGGGGCGCATCATCCTCGGTCCGCATGCAGAAGCACCGCGCACCTATGCCTTCGCCGCACGCGACCGCATTGATGAAACCGTGCAGCGCATCCGCTCTGTGCATGACGCGCGCTTTCACTACATCCGCACTTTCACGAAGGGGCCGACCTTTGCCTCGCTGAACCGCTACAAGGAGAAATGCTTCCCCATCCTGCCGCTGATGCGCGCGATGCAGGCCAAAGGCGAGCTGACCGGCCCGCCGCTGGCGCTGATGCAGCGCACGGGCCCTTGCGAGGAGCTTTACGACATCCAGGCCGATCCGCATGAGATCGCGAACCTGCTCGATTCGCCCCAACCGGAGCATCGCGAGTCGCTGACGCGACTAAGTGCCGCACTCGACACCTGGATCGTCGAAACCGGCGACCGTGGTGCCATCCCCGAAGCACCCGGGATCATCGCGCCCTTCGCCAAAGAGATGGACGCATGGTTCGGCACGCCGGTGTGGGCCAGGTGATGTCTGATGCCTGCTGTGGTTCGGCTTTGAGCGCTCACGGGTTTTCAATCGCCAGCGGGCATCGAAGTGATGCTGAAATGGTATTGTGTCAGGGCGTATCGGCGGACAGCTTGTGTGCGTAACCTCGTTACCATGAACATGAACAGCGCAAACGAAGTCCTCATCATCGGCGGTGGCCCGGCGGGTACGAGCACGGCGGCCATCCTGGCGGAGCACGGCCACAAGGTGCTGGTGATCGAACGCGAAAAGTTTCCGCGCTACCATGTCGGTGAGTCATTGATCCCGTTCACCTTCGGACCGCTGGAGCGGCTGGGCTTGATTCCCACCATGAAGAAGTCGCACTTCATGAAAAAATTCAGCGTCAGTTTCGTGCAGCCAGACGGGCGGCGGTCGCAGCCGTTCTATTTTTTCAATCGCTACGACCGCGAGACCGTGGCGCAAACTTGGCAGGTGCTGCGTTCAGAGTTTGACCAGATGCTGATGGATCATGCGCGGAGCAAAGGTGCCGAGGTGCGTGAGTAGACGACGGTGACGCAGCTCCTCAAGGACGACAACGGCAAGGTCATCGGCGTCGAGGTGCAGAATAATGACGGCAGCAAGGAGCAACTGCTGGCGAAACTCGTCATTGATGCGTCGGGTAAAGAAGCGTTTGCCTCCAACCGTCTCGGCTGGAGGGTGGGCGATCCGTATCTGAACAAGGTGGCGGTGTGGACCTATTACAAAGGCTCGAAGCGTGAATCTGGCGTCGATGAAGGCGCAACGACGATCGCCTTCGTGCCGGACAAGGGCTGGTTCTGGCACATTCCGATGCACGATGACATGGTCAGTGTCGGAGTCGTGGCTGAAGGTAAGTATTTGAGCCGCGATGGCGTCAAGGATCCGAAGGCGATGTTCGAGCGCGAGATCAGCGAGAACCAATGGATCAAGGAGCATCTCTCCGAAGGCACCTGCACCGGCGAATTCTGGATCACCAGCGAGTACACGCGCTACGCCAAGTATGGCGCGTCGCCCGGGCTGCTGCTCGTGGGGGATGCGTATGCGTTTCTCGATCCCGTGTTCAGCAGCGGTGTGCTGCTCGCTTTGAAGAGCGGCGTGGCGGCCGGGGATGCGGCGCACGAGGCCCTGATGGCGAACGATGTCTCACCGCAGCGTTTTGAAAGCTACACGCAGATGATGCGTCAGGGCCTCGATAACATGCGCAAGCTGGTCTATGCCTTCTACAATCCAGAATTCTCCTTCAAGGACGTCGTGATGAAGTATCCCGATGCCGGCGGCGAAATCACCGACTGCCTCAGCGGCGACGTGAACAAGGACTACTCATCGCTATGGGAGAAGATTCGCGAATTTTCACCGATCCCCGATGAGCTGCCCTACGGTGTACCGTTGGCGGCGTAATTCTCACACCAGCACGTCCTTCACCACCTTCGCCTCCTCCACGCCCGTGAGGCGGAAGTCGAGACCCTGGCTGCGGAAGGTGAAGCGTTCGTGGTCGATGCCGAGCTGGTGCATGATCGTGGAGTGCAGATCGCGGACGTGGACGGGATTTTCGGTGACGTTGTAGCTGAATTCGTCCGTCGCGCCGTAAGTGGTGCCGGGTTTCACACCGCCGCCGGCCATCCACATGGTGAAGCAGCGCGGATGATGATCGCGCCCGGCCTCAGGGCTGTCCCACTTGCCCTGACCGGCGACGCCACGACCGAATTCGCCGCCCCAGATGACGAGCGTGTCGTCGAGCAAGCCGCGTTGCTTCAAATCTTTGATCAGCGCGGCGCTCGGCTGGTCGGTGTCGCGGCAACGCGCGGTACACCAGCTCGGCAGACGGCTGTGATGATCCCAGTCGGGGTGGAAAAGCTGAATGAAGCGCACGCCGCGCTCTGCGAGCCGACGCGCGAGAATGCAGTTCGCCGCGTAGCTGCCAGCGCGGCGCGAATCGGGACCATACATCTCGAACACATGATCCGGCTCGTCACCGAGATCGGTCAGTTCCGGCACGCTGGCCTGCATGCGGTAGGCCATTTCATACTGGCGGATGCGCGTGGTGATTTCCGGATCGTTTGTTTGCTCAAACCGCATCTGATTGAGCTCCGCGAGGCCGTCGAGCATGCCGCGGCGCAAATGACGCGGCAGGCCTTCGGGATCGGTGAGGTAGAGAACAGGGTCCTTCGAATTGCGTAGCTTCACGCCTTGATAACGCGAAGGCAGGAAGCCGCTGCCCCAGTAGTGATCGTAAAGCGGCTGATCGCTCGGGCGCTGCATCTTCGAGATGAGCACGAGGTAGTCCGGCAGGTTTTGATTCAAGCTGCCGAGTCCATAGCTGACCCACGCGCCCATGCTCGGACGACCGGGAAGCTGGTGGCCGGTCAAAAACTGCGTCATCGCCGGCGCGTGGTTGATTTGATCGGTCGTCATCGACTTGATGAAGCACAAGTCGTCCGCCACGCCCTGGAGGTGCGGCAGCCATTCGCTGATCGTCGCGCCGCTTTGACCGCAGCGGGAAAATTTCGTGATGCCCGGCAGGATGAGCTGCTTCTGGTTCGCCGTCATCGTCGTGAGCCGCTGGCCCTGACGCACGGATTCCGGCAGCTCCTTGCCCGCCCACTGCATGAGGCCCGGCTTGTGATCAAACAGCTCCAACTGCGACGGTCCGCCTGACTGCGTGAGAAAGATGACGCGCTTCGCCTTCGGCGCGAAATGCGGTAGGCCCGGCAATCCCATCGACTCCTGCGCCGCCATCGATTGCAGCGCCATCGCGCCGACGGAAACGCCGGTGCATTGACCGAGGAAGTAGCGGCGTGTGGTGTTCAGGGATGATTCATTCATGCGTGATGGCTTCGTCGAGATTCAGCACCAAACTGGCGACCAGCGTGTACGCGGCGAGTTCGGGCGTGGTGTGTAGCTTGCGGGCGTCTTCAGGATGCGCGCGGTAGTGCGTCAAGGCGCGATCGAGTTCGCGCTGGAGCACCGTGAGTTCCTTCGCCGTCGCTTCGCGAGTCAAAACCGCGCGGTAGAGCAGTTGCAGGCGCTCATCGGACTTGCCAGCGAGCATGCGTTTCGCGAGCGCTTGCGAGGCTTCCATCATCGTTTCGTCATTCAGCAGCGTCAGAGCTTGCAGCGGTGTGTTCGTGCGCGTCATCGCCACCTCGCACACGCGACGTTGCGCGCTGTCAAAGAGGAAGGTCGGCGCGATGC
>JBDNIB010001068.1:0-2648 GCA_041688535.1 Prosthecobacter sp. | reverse complement strand
GTTTTTCTTGCTGGCGACCTCGTCGAGATCGAACTCAAAATACGGCTCGCTCGGTTCGCAGGAGAGCCAGAGATCCCAGTTCAGGTTCGGCGGGCACTCGCTGAGCTTTTTTTTGATCGGTCCTTGGGGCCAGATGGGGCGGTTCGTCCACAGGCGGATTTCCTTGAGCGTGCCGATGGCACCCTGCTCGATCCATTCTTTCGCCATGCGTTGGCCGTCCATGGTGCGGCCCTGATTGCCCATCTGGGTGACGATTTTCGTCTCTTTCGCGGCCCGGTGCAGGTCACGCACCTCGGCGATGTAATTGCACAGCGGCTTCTGTACACAAACATGCTTGCCATGTTTGATCGCATGCATCGCGGCGAGGTAATGCGTGTGGTCGGGGGTGGAGACGATCACGCCATCAATGTCGTTCGCCATTTCGTCGAACATTTTGCGGAAGTCCTGGTAGAGCTTCGGCGCGGGAGGGGCGGGCTGGCTGGAGTCGAGATGGTGCTTCTCACGCTTCTTCGCGGCCTCATCGAGGCGTTTGGAGTCCACATCCACCATCGCGACGATGTTATGGTTCAGCGTGACCATGCCGGTGTCCGCCAAACCTTTGCCGTTCGCCCCGATTTGGGCGAGATTCAGGCGTTTTCCGGCCGTATTCTGCCCGCGTAGCAGCAGATTGGGACCGGTGAAGGCTCCGGCAGCCAGACTGGCGGAGGAGGCAAGGAAACGACGGCGGGAGACGGTGCTGGATGACATCTGAAAGAGTGGGTTGGAGGGCGGGCGCACGAAAACGTGGCAGAAAAGGCGATGTTATGATGGTATTCAAGTCGCAAACGGCAGTTGATCGGCGAGCAAACCCGTGGAACAGGCGGGTGTCTCGCCGTCCCCGTAGTTCAATGGATAGAACGAGGGTTTCCTAAACTCTAAATACAGGTTCGATTCCTGTCGGGGGCACGCGCCGCGCTGATTTGAAACAAAATAAGCGGGTAAATGCGGAGTACGGCTGAAATTTCCATAGAACAACCCGTTTGTGCCGATTTCTTTAGGTGTAATAAGGGTGGGTAAATAAAGGCTTTCGCTGTATCGCAAACCCTTGGAAATCAACCAGTTGTTATTTTTCAAAAACTGAAAAAAGACATTGCGAGGTAAGGCCGTTCTGTGGTTACATCAAATGAATCCTTTAGATGCCACAAACCCATTCCAACCAGTTTATAGGGCAGCGCTTTGCCTGTGCGTATTCGCATGGCTAAAGACATGCCTTTTTGAGCACCCTGGTTGCTGAATCAGCGCCGCATCACTTTTCCATTCTCCCGTTATTTTAATCCCAATTTTATGAAGACACTCCGCCACCATCGCCAATTTCTCGGCTGGTTCATGACATGCCTGATGGTACTCTGGCTGCCAGGACCGGCCCGTGGTGCCACGTTCTACTGGGATTCTGATCAGACCGGCCTTAACAACGTGCTCACCGGCGGCGGTCTCGGCGGTCTTGGCACTTGGAACACGACTCAGCCACTTTTCTGGAATGGCAGCACGCTTTCTGGCATGTCGGCTTGGAATAACGCGGGTAACGATACCGCCATTTTCACAGGCACAGCAGGTGCGATCACGCTGGGCACGGGCATCACGGTCGGTGGCCTTCAGTTCAATACAACGGGTTACACGCTAGGGGTGGCGGGCAGCACAAATGCGATCACGTTTGGGGCGAACAGCAACATCGTGCTCAACAATATCGCAGCGGCGACGATCAACGGGTCGCTCGCGGGTTCGGGCAATGTCACGCTCACGGGCGGCGTCTTCAATGGCAACACGCCAGGCGTCTTGACCTTGGCTGGCACCGGCACGGGCCTCACGGGTTACACCGGCACCACGACGATCAATAACGGCATGACGATGGCGCTGACGCAGAACAGTCGGGCGCTGATGAGCACCTCCGGCATCACGCTCAATGGTGGCGGGATTACGCTGACGAACACGACTTTGGCGGAAGCCGGGTTGGACCGTGTGGCCAACGGCGCGGCTATCACCTCCAATGGCGGCACGATCACGGTCACCAACACGGTGGCGGCCGCCACACCGTACACGGAAACGATTGGGGCGGTTGCGCTGACCTCAGGGCAGTTGAACATCGTCTCCACGAACTTGAATACCGGTGGCACGGAAAATCTCACGCTCTCAGGCCTGTCGCAGGCTGGGTCTTCGGTGGTGGCCTTCGCGGGTGGTGGCTTGGGTGGATTGGGCATTGTGACGAACCGGATTCAAGTAACGGGTCTTGCCGCCACTGCGGCCAATCAGATCATCGGTCCATGGGCGACCATTGGCACCACTGCCGCACTTCAGTCGGATTATGCCGTCAACAACATCAATGCCGGAACGGTCAACGCACTGAATATTCAGGGGGCCGGTATAGCGGGTTCGCTTCAAACGACATGGACGAACCCAGCGAATACTTACACTCAAAACACTTCAGAAACTCTCGTCGGCACGCGAACGATCACTGCCCTCCGGAACACCTTCGCCACAGCCACGACGGCCTTGGGGGCGTTTAATCTCGACACCTTCGGCCTCCTTCAAGGCACAGCCACAGGTACTTGGACCATTTCCGGCACGGGAGCAGTTCGTCAGAACGGTACGACAGCCGCCAATCTCTATGTTAC
>JBDNIB010001067.1:0-2280 GCA_041688535.1 Prosthecobacter sp. | reverse complement strand
GCGCAAAGACAAAGAACCCGGCATCGCGAAACTGCGGACGCTGTTGTTCTATAATCAGGTTGTTCACGAGCGAACCCGCAGGGGTTGTCAGCCGCGGGCTCCGAACCTGCGGACCGACCTCACGCCTTGATCAACTGCACCGCGCCGTCCTCGACCACGCCCTTGACCCGGGGGAAAAGCAGGACCGCCTCGATGATCATCCAGATTTCCAGCAATAGGGTGGCCACGGCGATCGAGACCAGCAGCCAGTTGCCTTGACTCAGCCAACTCGGGTTGCCCTCGCCGCCGATGAACACCTGCCAAGTCATCGCCCAGCCCGGCATGATGAGCATGAAGATCATCGGCAGCACCAAGAACCATACCGGCGTCTTCCGCCGCCACAGATAGAAAGTAATCACGAGAAACGCGAGGCCGCCCAGCAACTGGTTGGTCGCCCCGAACAACGGCCAGAGGATCAGGCCGCCCTGCCCGGCATTGGCCATCGCCCATTCCTTGCCCGGCGGTGGAATCGCCGCAATGAAAGCCGCCGTCGCCACGGCCACGATGGTCGCACCGTGTTTGTTGCGCAGCCAGGCCAGCGCATCGAGACCACCTGCGCCGCGCGGCGCCAGCGTGCCCGCCAGTTCCTGCACCACGTAGCGCTGCAAGCGGCAGGCACTGTCGAGCGTGGTCCCGGCAAACGAGGCGACAAACACTCCCATCAGCGCCGTCGCAATGCCCCCCGGGAGCCCAAGCGCCTTCAGGAAATTTGAAGATCCATCCACAAACGCCGCCACCAGTGGCCCGAGCCGCGACGACCACACGCTGTAACGTGAGAGCCAAGCATCATTGCCGGTGAGCACGGTGCCGTCGGCCTGCGCCAGCCCGAGCCCCACGCCCGCCGCACACGCGAGGATCACGAGCACCGCAAGGAAACCCTCCGTCAGCATGCTGCCATAGCCCACGAAGCGCGCATCCGGCTCGCTTTTGAGCTGCTTCGAACTCGTGCCGCTACTCACGAGGCAGTGGAAGCCACTGATCGCGCCGCAAGCGATCGTGATGAACAAAAAGGGAATCATCGCCGGTGCCCCCACCGGATTGAAATTGATCATCGGCGCCGCCAGCGCGAGGGCCGGCCGCGTGCCATCTGCCAAGGGTGCCCCACCCGCCACCGCCGCCACCAGCAGGCCCACCACCAGCAGCGCGAGCACCGAGATGAGCTGGAGCGCATTGATGTAGTCGCGCGGCTGCAGCAGCGACCATACCGGGAGGACGGAGGCGATGTAGGAGTAAATCAGCAGCACCACCACCCACGTCCACGATGACCAACCCGTCAGCGCCATGTTGACCGTGTGCAGCAGGCCGACGTCACCGTAAATCACCGTGAGATACATTCCGGCCAGTGCGATCAGCGACGGCACCAGCAGATTCATGCCCTTCCGGTGCAACCAGTGGCCGATGATCACCGCAATGGGGATTTGGACCACGCACGGGAAGATGGCCGTGGGGAACTGCCGGAAGACCGACGCGATCACCAAGCCGAAGATCGCCAGCACAATCGTGAGCGCCATGAACAGCACGAAAAGAAACAGCAGCCGCACGCGACGGTTGATCACCCGCCCAGCGATGTCACCCACCGTCTGCCCGTTGTTGCGCAACGAGACCACCAGCGACCCGAGGTCATGCACCGCGCCGATAAAGATCGAACCAAAGACCACCCAGAGCAGCGCCGGCAGCCAGCCCCACATGATTGCGATGGCTGGCCCCACGATCGGACCCGTGCCCGCAATCGACGTGAAGTGATGCCCAAAAACCACGCTCTTCCGGGTTGGCACGTAGTCCTGACCGTCGTTCAGCCGGTGCGAGGGGCACACCCAGTCGGCCGAGAGCTTGAAGATTTTTTGCCCAAGCCAGCGGCCATAGGTGTGGTAGGCGACGATGAAGCCGAGGCCGCTGAGCAGCGCGATCAGGAGGGTTTGCATGCGGAGGGGTTGGAGAAACAGAACCGAAAACGCGGCTTGTCTAGGCCGTAATCCCCAAACTGCAACCCCGGAGCTTTCACCTCGCCGCCTATGACGCGCCCCTGTCGCGACGGGCGCGGCTCAGTTCATTCCGTAGATTCGGCCAACGTTACCCGAACCGATGGCGACTTGCTCGTGTTCGCTCAGTGGTGCCAGCAGTTCGCCGCTCGTCTCCATCCACGTCTTCAGGTCCGCGCTCACCGGCCAGTCGCTGCCCCAGACTAGCCGCTCCGGATAAAAACATTCCAGACAATGTTCGAACACCGGCCGCACCTGCGGC
>JBDNIB010001066.1:0-6811 GCA_041688535.1 Prosthecobacter sp. | reverse complement strand
GACGACGATCTTTTTCGCGGCAGGTTTTTTTGTCGGTGGGGCAGGCTTAGTAGCGGTGGGTTGGGCGCTTTCGGCCTTGGTGCCTTTTTCCGGAGTGGCGAGAATGATCTGGCTCAGGGCCTGCCAGAGCGGATCGCAGATGAAGGCGACGGTGCCGCCTCCACGCTGTTCCATCGAGAGAGTGAAGTTGATGTCACCGACGCAGACCCAGCGGTCGGTGCCCGCAGGATTAGTGCGGTCGGAGATCGCGAGTTTGGCGTGATCGTTTTCTTCCGCCCAGGACCATGGAATGCCGAGTGGCACAAGACTCACGGAGTGCATGTTCTCGACGGGATGCTTTTCATCCCCCTCGTCCGGCGGCGGGATCGCGACATCGTTTTTACCGGCGTTCTCCCAGGTTTCCACCTCGATGTTTTCGTTGAGCGCGACGCTGACGAGCTCATTGTAGAAGTCCATCGTGGGCTGACCGAGCTTGGGATCGCCCCAGGCGCGGTTTTTGGCGATGGCGAGGAATTTTTGGCCGCCCTTGGAGGTGAAGGGCACCTGACCGGCGAAGGGCTGGATTTTGCTGCTGCGGTTGTTGGGAATGTTGTTCGCCATCAGTGCAAGACGTGGATCGTTGGGATCTTTGGCACGCAGGCTGGCGGGGACGTTGGTGACGGGCGGATTGGTGAAGTTGTTCGCCGAACTGTTGGCGTTAGTGAGCAGGTCGGAAGAGACCGGCACATTGGGGCCGTGGGCTTTCAACATGAGATCGGCGATGTCCTTGGAGGCATCAGCGTTGGGCAGTTGGACGCAGAGCATCGACTGCGCTTCCTTGAATCCGGTTGGCGGGTAAGCGAACGCGGCGTTCATGGGCAGCAACGGCACGGAGTGGATGAGCCAGAAGGCGGAGTCGCTGGCCAGATCGAAGGCCAGCGCGCCTTTGCAATGACCACAAGGCGAGGGGCCGGTGCCGGTGGTCTTGCCTTTTTCGTAACGGTCTTCGTCGTTGTAGCAGTAATAGCCGAGATCTTTGTTCTGTTTGGCGGCAGGAGTGAACAACTGGCTGTAGGTGTCAAAGAGCGGGCCGCTTTTGTCGATGAGGTTTTTCGAAAGCACGGACTTTGCGCCTGCCTTGGCCATGGCAGAGTCGAAATAGAGGAACTCATGACCGGTCGCTGGCTGCGTGGAAGGCGGCGGTGATTCGGATTTCGACTCCTTCGAGATTTTGTAGATGAACCACCAGTCCACCGGCGTGCCAGAGTCGCCAATGACCTGGAGTCCACTGCTGCCGACTGCTGTCGTGCGTTTCGAGGCGACGGCGGTTGTCTTTGATACCGCTGAAGGTTTTGCAGTAGTCGCTGGTTTTGATTTGGCCGCGAGGGGAGTTTTTGCGGTGCTGGGCCAGACGAGCGGGGTCTTGAAAGTGAAGGCGAGTGTGGTCGGGTCAGAGTAGAACAAGGAACCCTGATGATTCACGAGCGCAGTGACGGTGAGAGCAGCCTGCGGGTCGGTGGTCCAGTATTTTTTCAGGTTGTTCCAGATATTGAGCGGATCTTGCGACGGATCATCCGACATGGCTTTCAACCAGCCTGCGACGGCGAGGTCGAGCTGCATCTGTGAGGTGGCCGCTGGGATGTTGGCGGCGGGCATGATGCCAGAGCCAATGTTGTTAAAGCCCTGCGCCTTGCCGTAAAACACATAGGGGTGCGACGAGGCAAGCACCGGTGTCTTCATGCCGGGGACGATGCTTGCGAGGACTGGCGCGTAGTTCTTGATGCTGGTGCCATAGATCGTGTTGAACTCTGTGAGCGGATGCGCGCCATACACGACGATGGGCACGGTGTAGCTGGCATTCACTGGCGAGGTGTTGAGCAGCAACGAGACCTGTGCCTTCTGGTAGGCGGGGAAGGATTGAATGGGAATGAGGCCGAACGTCGGATCGAACCCGCTTGCGTTGCATGACGGCCCTTTGGTTGGATCACATGCGGTCTTCGAGCCTTGATCGTCCTCGGCGCCGATGGGCGTGGCGTCCATGACGGTGTTGAACAGCATGATGTCGCCAGTCGCGACTTCATTCGGAGTGAGGGCAAGGTCGGTGACGCCATTTGCCGCCAGCAATTCCTCGCAGCGCACAGGAACAGGATCATCAAGGTAGTCCTGGTTCACATCGAGCAGACGAATCGGCGGATAATGGAAGAATAACAGCGCCTTCTGATTCAGCATCGCCATGCCATGCGGCAAAAAGAACCGCCACGGATGATACGGCGGCGTGGGGCCATCGGGGCAGGGGTCCCACTTGCCGGTTTTCTGCAACATCGGCACGACATTGGTCCATGCGTCCCAGCCATTGGCGAGGAACTGCGGCAAGCGTTTGGCATAAACCGCGAAGGCGGCGGCGAGATTGGCCGGGCCGGTGAGGTCGAGGAAATAGTTGCCGCTACCGTCGATGCGTACGCTGGCTGTTGCTTGTGATTTGTAGCCGTCGCGATCGAGGGTCATGCCAAACCAGTGCGTGATGGTCTGAGCGAGGCTGCTTTTGTCTCCCGTGAAGTTGGGATAGGAATAGAGAACCGTGAGACGGTCTGCGGTGCCGAGGCTGATGGTGGTGATGCTCATGTCTGTTTGTGGGGTTGATGTTGGATGGTGCTGAAAAGGACTGCCGTTGGTGGGGCGTCATGTGGCGAACGCCCGGCGCAACGCCGCGCCGGCATCTTGGATCGCTTGTTTTCCCGACGGGATCGCGGAGCTGAGGCTGAAGAATCCGTGGATCATCCCCGGATAGCGTTTCAGGGAAACCGCCACGCCGGATTCCCCCAGCCGCGCGGCATACGCTTCGCCCTCATCACGCAGCGGATCACATTCGGCGGTCAGCACCAAGGCGGGCGGAAGACCTTGGAGATTCCTGCTTCGCAACGGCGAGGCCATCGCCTGATCACGTTCCGCCGGATTGGGCAAGTAGTGGTCCCAGAACTGCATCATCGCTTGGCGGGTCAGCAGATAGCCATCCGCGTTTTCACGATAGGATGCTGTGTCGAAATCATGATCCGTCACCGGATAAATCAGCAGTTGGAAGCGCAGTGCGGGGCCATGTCGGTCGCGCGCCAGGGCCGCGACGACCGTGGCGAGGTTGCCACCGGCGCTGTCGCCGCCCACCGCGATGCGCGTTGGATCGCCACCGATTTCTGCGGCGTGCGCGGCCACCCACTGTAGCGCGGCGTAGCAATCTTCCGGCGCGGCTGGAAATCTGTGTTCGGGAGCGAGCCGGTATTCCATCGCGACGACCACGCAACCGGCGGCGTTGGTGAGGGCACGGCAGGTCGCGTCATAGGCTGCCAGATTGCCGAACACCCAGCCGCCACCGTGAAAGAACACGAGTAGCGGAAACGGCCCGGAGCCGCACGGGGAATAGACCCGCGCGCGCAGCTCCCCCGCCGCCCCGTCGATCGTGCGATCAACCACAGCACCGACGGGTTCAGGCTCTCCGGGAACAGCGAACAACTGCACGATGATTTCGCGCGATTGCTCGACCGAAAGCGCGTGGAGCGGCGGCGCACCGGAGGCCGAGAGTTGTTCGAGGAAACCTTTGGCCTGTGGATTGAGGGGCATGTGGCTGGTCTTGATGGGTGAGGATGAATCGAAAGGCTAAGCGGTGATGAATGCCGCCGCCTGCTCACCGATCATGACGGAGGGCGCGTTGGTGTTGCCGGTGGTGATCGTGGGCATGATGGAGGCATCCGCGACACGCAGGCCAGTGATGCCGCGCACGCGCAGGCGCGAATCGACGACCGCCATACTGTCATTGCCCATTTTGCAGGTGCTGGTGGGGTGGAAGTAGGTGGTCGCGCCTTTTTTCAGCGTTTCGACCAGTGAGGCGCGGTCGAGCTTGCCAGGAATGACCTCGCGTTTGCGCAGATGGTCGAAGGCGGAGGACGCGCCCATCTCGCGGCAAAGCTTGATGCAGATTGCCATCGCGTTCACATCGTCGTCGGACTCGTAGTAGTTCACGTCGATGATCGGACTCACCGAGGCGTCGGCCGACGCGAGCGTGAGAGAGCCACGGCTCTTCGGCTGCACGATGCTCGGCGCGATGGCGTAGCAATTTTGATTTGGCAAAAGCGGCGCGAGAGCGGGTGTGGCGAAGGGAAACTCGATGATGACGGGCTGGAGGTCGGGCGTGGCGAGTTTGGAGTCGCTCTTCCACCACATGGTGCTCTCAGCGCCATTGTTATGTGGCGCGGGGAGGTCGATTTTGCATTCGTAGTTGATGCCAGCGAATAAAACGTGGTCTTGCAAGTTCTTGCCGACGCCGGGGAGGTCATGCACGACGGGAATGCCGAGCGGCGTCAGTTCCGCCGCCGGGCCGATGCCGGAACGCAGCAAAATCGCCGGTGAACCGATGACGCCGGCGCTGAGCACGACTTCACTTGAGGCGCTGGCGGTTTGCAGCCTGCCGTCGTGCTGATACTCGACGCCGACGCAGCGCGTGCCGTCCATGAGGACGCGATGTGTCTCTGCGTTGGTGATAACGGTCAGGTTGTTCCGCTGAAGTGCGGGCAAGAGGTAGGCATGCACGACGCTGAAGCGTTTGCCGTCCTTCACGGTGAAGTTGAAGAAGCTGGTGCCTTCCATGGACGTGCTGTTGTTATCGAACACCTTCGGCAGACCGATGGCGGGGCCGGATTCGACGAATGCAGCGGCGACGGGATTGGGATTCACCGGCGGCGTGACATACATCGGTCCGCCGGTGCCGCGCAGAGGATCAGCGGGACCCTGCCAGTCTTCGATCTTCTTGAACACGGGCAGTACGTCCTGCCAGGACCAGCCGTCATTGCCTGCGGCGACCCAGCCGTCGTAATCAGCGCTGTGGCCGCGCACCCAGGCGCTGGCGTTGTGGCTGTGGCAGCCGCCGAGCATCTTCGCACGCGGGACGTGATCGACGCGATTGAGGCATGACTTCATTGGCGCGGTCACATAATTCCAGGACAGCTCTCCATAGAACAGCGTGGGCCATTTGACCGGGTCATGCACCTCGGGCCGGTCACTGCCGCCGCCTTCAAGCAGGAGGACTTTGACGTTGAGATTGGCGGACAGTCGGGCGGCGACGACGCAGCCTGCGGAACCTGCCCCGACGACGATGTAATCATAGGTGGAGTCTGAATGCATGAGAGTGATAGGGAGAGCAGCGGTCAGCTGGGCTCGGCCAGCAGCCCGCGCGCGGCCAGCAGGTCCGGCGTGTCGTGACCTTCGGTGAACGTGGCGAGCAGCGTCTCCAAGGCGGCCTTCGCCCCGCCTGTGCGGCCGAGTTTTTGCTCAAATCTGACGAGGCTGGTGGCGGCACGCAGTTCGAGCGAGTGGGCAGACTGCTCACGGGCCTTGGTGAGAGCCTGCTGCAAGTAATTCTCCGCCTGCTCGGGCGACTGACCCTGCCGCAGCAGCAGCTCGCCATTGAGGCGGAAGCGTTCGGCTTCCCAATAGCGTTCATCGGTTTCATTGGCGAAGGCCTGCGCCTGGGCAAGCGCGTCCATGCTCTGCGCCCACTCACCACAGCGCATGTGCGTCTCGGCCAGCAGGCAGAGGAAATAACCACGACCGAGGTTGGAGCCTTTTTCCTTCCAGTAGGCGAGACCCTTGTGGATGAGGGCGACGGCATCGCCGTTGTGCTCATCCTCGTGCGCGGTCGCCCAGCCGAGCATCACCTGATTCCAGCCGATCCAGAACGGAAAGCCGTGCTCCTTGCAATGCGCATTGGCCCTGGTGGCCAGCTCCTTGACGCGCGGCACGTTGCCGCAGAACTGCTCCAGCCAGGTGGCAAAGCTCAAGGCGAGCGCGAGGGAGAACGGATGCTGCAACTGTTCCGCCAGCGCGATGGCGCGGTGGCTTTCTTTCTGCGCCTGATCGACATGACCGAGCATCCACAGGATCCATGAGAGGTAGGAGCGGCAGGTGACGCGGGGATCGACGACATCGTAAATGTCACGCACCAGCGTGTCGCTGTCGTCCCCGGTGGTGGTGATCGTCGTCGTGGCGGTGATCACGCTGGAGATATGCACGTTGGCACGATGAAACTGGCCGCGATAGAACAAGGTGGCACCCAGCGCGCGATGCGATGCGATGAGAAACGCCTCGTTCGCCTGACGGTTGGCGAGCTCGAGCAGCTCCTCGCCCTGCTGCGTGGCGATTTCGTAATCCGCACGCAGCATGTGCAGCCGCCACAGACCATAACGTGATTGAAAGAGCTGACCGGAGGTGCCGCACTGCTCGCTGAGCTCCTGAGCACGGGAGTAGGTCTGCTCGACTTCCCTGACGCCATAGCCACGGGTGGCGGTGAGCGAGACGCCGAGGGCGATGAGCGCCTGGATCTCATGCTGCCAGCGCTGAGTGTTGTCGGGCAGATTCTTGAGCAGTTCGTTCGCGCGGTTGAGGTGCGTGATCGCCTCCGCGTGCGCCGAACGGTTGGCGGCGCTGGCACCGGCCTTGAGCAGATACGGCACGGCCTGCCACGGCAGGTTCGCTTCGGTGTAATGATGCGCGAGCACCTCCATGTCTGTGACCGTTGTGTGCGGGAAATGTTCCTCCAGCGCCTGCGCGATGATGCGGTGGTAATGCTGGCGGCGCGATTTCACCAGGGACTGGTAGGCCGCCTCCTGCACTAGGGCATGCTTGAAGGTGTAGATGGCGTCGTTGTCGTCCATTTTGTCCGTGGACTGAAACAGCAACTCTGCGTCCACCAGTTGCTGCAGGCTCAGCCGCAACAAGGAATTCTCCAGCGGATAGACGCGGTGCATCAGCTCGTAGATGAACTCGCGGCCCATCACCGAGCCGACCT
>JBDNIB010001065.1:0-3512 GCA_041688535.1 Prosthecobacter sp. | reverse complement strand
GAGCGAGATAGCCAGCCCGCAGGGCTGCCCTGGAGCGGCAGCGGAAGGGTGAGCGCCGAGGGGCGGCGCGAAGCAACCGTTTGAAACGTGGCGAACTGTAACCGACAGGAGCCACGGAGTAGCGAGCCGAGCGGAGCGAGACAGCCAGCGAAGCAAATCAAAATGAAGGCTGGCAACGAGCGCACCCGGCAAAAGGAGGAACCGTTGGACGGAAACACCGTGGGACTTCGTGCCCAGGAAAGTGTCAACGTAAGCTCAACGGATAGCAGAACTTGCCCAGCAAATGAGCGGCAGGAGGACGGAAGTTGGCAATACGGAATCGCGGCTTGCTCTTTGCACCGCCAATCGTCATCATTGTCCGCATGACTCGCACCATCCTCGCCATCGGCGCGCATTACGATGACTGTCCTTTCGGTATTCCTGGCACCTTGTTGCGCGCGGTGCAGAAGCATCAGCGGGTGGTGATCCTGAGCTTGATCGGCGATTATACGAACTGGCCGCCGGTCAAAGGACGCGAGCAGGGATTGCTCGATCTCTCGAAGCAACTGGCCGCCGAGAATGGCATGGAGATGCGGTTTCTGCCGTTCAAGAGCATGGGTTTCGAGCCGACGCTGGCAACGAAGCGTGCGGTGGCGGAGGTGGTGGCGGACGTGAAGCCGGACACGGCCTTCATGCTGTGGCCGCGTGACCGGCACCCTGACCACGAGGCGGCGAGCGCGATCTGCCATGCGGCCTTGTATCAACCCGCACGGCTGCTAGGGCGCGACGAGGTGAGAGCGCCCTCGCGGGTGTATTGGTATGACAATGGGCCGGGGCACACCATCGGCTTCGAGCCGGACACGTATGTGGATGTTTCGGCTGAATGGCAGGCCGCCAGTGCATGGCTGGGACGTTTGATGGCCTTTGTGCGCCAAGAAAACTACGATCCCGCCAAGAATGATGCGGCGATGGACACGAAGACGGTGCTGGCGCGGTATCGTGGTCTCGCCTGTGGTGCCAGATATGCGGAGGCGCTGAAAAGCGTCCGTCCGCTGGTCAATCCCGACCTTTAAGGTCGCATCTGCTTGCGCCAAGTGGTACCCCCGGTAGGATTCGAACCTACGACAAATTGATTAAGAGTCAACTGCTCTACCAACTGAGCTACGGAGGCGTGTTTGAAACCAAACAGCGTTGGAGGGGGCGAGTTTTAATCGTGTCTGCGTCCTGTGCAAGTGCGTTTTGCCCTCAGCGGGCAACTTTCAGGTGCTGGAGCAGGAACTGCACGGCATCGGGTTTCGGTTCGGCGGGATCCTGGGCCAGCACGCAGAGGAGATGGTCGGCGGCGCATTCCTTCTGCACTTCACGGGCATGATGGATGCAGTGCAGCCACTCGCCGCGATTCGTGGGCGCGGCGACGACCTGCGGGTTGTTCAGAAACAGCGGCGGATCGTCCGGGGTGATCCATGAGAGCATGTCGCACTCCTTCAATACAGCCTTGCCCTGCTCGGTGGCAAAATCGGCGTTGGAGGGCAGGCGGTAGAACAGCGCGGCTTCGGCCGCGCTGGTGCGGAACTCGGGTTGCGCCGGGCCGAGGAAGGATTCCCAGCGCGTGACATCATACGTGGCCTGCGTGCTGTTGCACACGGCGCAGACGAGGCGGGTGGACTCGCGCAGCACCGGGTCTTCGGCTGCCGGGTCGGCCAGATCATCATGGGTGGCCAGCCAGAGCGAGGTACCCGCGCCGGCAGAGCCGCCCATGGCGGCGAAGCGGGTCTTGTCCAGTTTCCACTGGTCAGCTTTTGACCGCGTGAACTGCACAGCGAGTGCGCACTGGCGCAGGATGTCCTGGATCGGCAGCGTGTCGAGAAACGGGTAGTTCACCGCCACGCACGACACGCCGCTGGCGAGGAGCTGGCTCATTTGCTTGTCCGTGGCCCAGCGGCTCTTGTCCCCATTGCGGAAACCGCCGCCATGGATCATGAACACCACCGGTGTCGGCTGCTCCGATTTTGCCAGGTAAAGATCGATCTTGTTGCGCTCATGCGGTCCGTAGTCCACGTCGGCGAAGTCGGGCTTGAGGCCGATTGCGGTCGGTTTCGCCTCGCTCGGCGATTTTTCCCGCATCTTGGCGAGGTAAGCGCGGCCTTCCTCCATGGTGAGGATGCCGTCCTTGTTGGTGTCCGCCTCGGGATAGCGCTGGAGGCCGTCCCGTAGCGTTTTGTTGTTTTCCGAAGTGACTTGGGCGGGCAGAGTAGTGGCAAAACAGAGCAGTAGGAGGGTGGCGCGGTGCATGGCAGAGCTTTGGAATGTCAGGTGTTGGCAGGAACGAGCTGTCGGGAAACCGTCCCAGCCCATGAAAGTAGCGCTGAGATTTTTCACATGTCATCCAGTGCTGGTGCGGTTTATTGGGGCATGCGCCTGCTATCGTTTCTTGTTCTTGTCCCAGCGACGTGCTGTTTTGCGGTGGATCTTCCGTTCGGTGTCGCCATCGCTGGCAAAGCGGGTTCGTACACCCAGGAGCGTTGGAAGAGCGACTTTCCGGGCTGTGAGTTTGAAGGCGGCATCCAGGAAGGCCGTATCGCTGTCGTCGAGCACGACGGGCTGAAATGGCTGCGGGTGAATTTCGCTATCGGCAAGATTGGTCCCGAGGCGGGTGGCGCGGGTTGGCGCATGCCGTTTGTGCGGCAGGCGGCGGCGGAATTGCGCTACACGTTGCGCTTCAGTGAGAACTTCGATTTTGTCAAAGGTGGCAAGCTGCCAGGACTCTGCGGCGGGCCGGAAAATGTGAGCGGTGGCCGACCTGCGAACGGTGTGAACGGCTTTTCCGCCCGCTTGATGTGGCGCAAGGACGGACGCGGTGAAGCCTATGTGTATCACAAGAACCAGCAGGGTAATTATGGCGATAGCTTTGCCTTCCCTGCGGATTTTCGTTTTCCCACAAACGAACCGGCGCAGGTGCGGCTGGCGGTGACGATGAACACGCCGGGCAAACGCGATGGCACATTGCGTGTGTGGCTTACGCTGCAAGGCCGACCGGAGCAGCGTATGGTCGAGCGCACCGACTTGGAATGGCGCACGGCGGACACCTTCGGCGTGGACGGACTCTACTTTGAAACTTTTCACGGTGGTGGCGATGCCTCATGGGCACCCACACGGGCCTGTTGGGTGGAGTTTGCCGGGATGAAAATTGATCGCGTGCGATGATAAAAAAGGCCGGACTGATGATTCAGCCCGGCCCCGAAGTTCGCAGGAAATAAAATCCTGAGTGATCAATGCTCGTAGCCAGCCTCGCCGTGTTCGGCGAGGTCGAGGCCCTGGCTTTCGACTTCTGGCTCGACGCGGAGACCGACCACGACCTTGACGATGAGGGCGATGACCAGCGTGGCGATGACGCTCCAGACGATAGTGAGGCCGACGGCCTTGAGTTGGTTCATGAGCAGGCCTTCCTTGAGACCGGCGACGACGGAGTTGGCCTTCTCATCAGCAAACACGCCGGTGAGGATGGCACCAAGCGTGCCGCCGATGCCGTGGAT
>JBDNIB010001064.1:0-5940 GCA_041688535.1 Prosthecobacter sp. | reverse complement strand
GCAGCTTGCTGGTGAGATAGAACAAAGTACTGAACAGCAGCATCACGGTCACTAGCGCATAGGGGAAGGGGTTGCCGCTCAGGTCATTGATGCTGCGGAACACCTGCACGGCGGTGACACGGTCATAGTCAAACAGCAGTGGCACGCCCATCTCCGTGAAGGACCACACAAACACGATCGTGCCGCCTGCAAACACGCCCGGCATGATGAGTGGCAGAGTCACACGCCAGAAGCGGCTCCAGGCATTGCAGCCGAGGTTGGCAGCGGCTTCTTCGAGTGCGGGATCAAGGTTGGAGAGCGCAGCGGCTGCGTTGAGGTAGATGATGGGATAAAGATGCAGCACCTCCATGATGATGATGCCAAGCATGCGCTGTTGGCCGAGCCAGTCGGTCGGGTGCACCGCATCCACCAGGCCCAGGTTGATCAGCAGGCTGTTCAAGGCACCCGCCTGTCCCAGCATGGCCTTGATGCCGATGGCACCGACAAACGGCGGCAGAATCATCGGCATGAGTACCAGTGAATTGAGCAGCGCCCGGCCTGGAAACGCGAAGCGCACATAACAAACCGCCAGCGGTAGCGCAATGACCAGTGATCCCAGCGTCGTCCATACCGCGATGATGAACGAGTTCCACAAGCCTTCGCGATACAGCTCGTTCAAAAACACCTCGGCAACGTATTCGAGCGTGAACTGATGATCCGGCCCGATGAATGCCGACTGCAACGCTGCCCAGATCGGATAGGCGAAGAAGCACGCGAAAAACGCGGTCATCACCAGGAAGATCAGCAGTGAGAGTGATTTGGACATGGGAATCAGAGGCCGCGTCTGGCCATCGTGCCGGCGCGGATGAATTGGTTGCGGAAGGCGTCGCCGAGTTCGCGGGCGAGGCGGGTTTCTTGGACTTTGTCGCGGGCGGCCAGAATTTTCGCGATGTTGCCCGTGGCGGCCTCGTATTTCACGCGGGTGAGGTCTTCGAGCACCTGGATGGCGCGTTCGGGCATGTCGTGGTCGATGATGTCCTTCCACGCGGCGTGCAGTTCATTGTGGGAATCGACGCAGAGCACGCGGACGAGAAAACGAATGGCGCTGAAGGCGGTGCCAGTGCGTTCCGGGTGGTAGGTGAAGGCTTGGGCCTTTTCAAACGGCTCCTCTTTGCCGTCGCTCATGCGGGCGATGTTTTCCGGCGTGTAAAGATCGTGCCGCACTGGCAGACGCCGCAGCGCGTGCTGGCGTGGGCCGCCCTCTGCGCCGACGCGGAAGCTCCACAGCTTTTGGCCGGCGTCACCGAGCACGAACTCGATGAAGGCGGTGGCGAGTTCGGGGTCGGGCGCACCGCGCAGTAGGCCGATGGGATCGACGCTGATCGAGGTGCCACCGAGTGGTGCGACAAAACCGACGCGCGAGGTGCCATCGGGCCGCCGCACGTCTTCTTCGGCGGAACGGCCGTAAAAGTCGATGCACATGCCTGCTGCGGCGTCGCCACGGGCGACTTCGAGCGGGATTTTCGTGGAGAAGTCGGTGAAATAACGCGCGTTGGCGCTGATGCGCAGGATCAGCCGTAGTCCTTCATTCCAACCCTCGGCGACGCCAGTGGCTTCGAGTTGCTCCGGCGTGAGTTTGGAGTTGGGAACGGCCTTGAGTCGTTCAATCGCGATCTGCATCTGCTGCTGGATGAGCATTTCGAGCGCCTTTGTTACCGAGCCGCTCTTGCCGGGATCACTCAGCGCGATCTGACCATAGTAGCGCGGATCAGCGAGGTCTTCCCACGCGTCAGGATCGTCCGCGATGCCGATGCGGCGCAGCACATCGCGATTGAAGACGATCCCGCTACTGGACAGGCATGCGCCGCACCAGCGGCCCTGCGGATCACGAAAAGGCTCGCCGCTGAGTTTTTCGGGAATGCCGCTATGGCTGAACCAGGCTGGATGTTTTTTTATCAAGCCACTGATGCCGGTTTTTTCGCCATCACCCGCGATGAGGGTGCCTGCCTTGGCCTGTTGCTCGAAATCATACGCCCCGCCGCCGAAGAATACATCCATGCCGGTCCCGACGTTGGAGGCGAGATAAGCCTGCCGTGCGGCGTCTTCGGGCGCAGCCTTCGGATTCAAGCTGGACTGCGCCACGGCAGGCGACCACGGCTGATTGAGCTTGGACTGCCAGTGCTGCTGAAATGCGGCGGTGGCTTCTGATTTGATCAGCATGGCGATCTCCGAGGTGCCGCCCGGCACCCGCCAGTCGATGAACAAGACCTGTCCCGTGGTTTGTTTCCAATGCTGCGTGAAGGCCTGGCCGAACTCCTCGCGGATGCGGTCGTGATGTGGTGAGATGATGATCAACCGGCGGTCATAGCGCGCTGGTGCGGTGCTTTGTGCCGGTTTGAGCAGGAAGGGGCCGGTGAGTGTGAGCAGCATCGCCACGACGACGAGCAGCTCCTTGCGCCACTGTCGCAACCAAGCGAGTGCGGCCTGCACGCGCGGGTGGGCCAGCAGGGTTGTGAGCCGTTCATTCATTTGCGCAGGATGACGACATCGTTCATGGCGGCTATCGCGCGGGTTTCATCGGCGGATGGCGGACGGACTTCCTGGGGATTGATCTCGCACACTTTCATCAGCGGGCCGCCGTGGGCCTGGATGAGGTATTGCACCGTCGCCCCAAGGCAAGTCGTTTCTGAATCTGGCCCGGCACACGCACCTGCCAGCAGCTCGGAAGGTGAACTAGGACATCGCATTGGAGGCGGGGTAGCGCTGGCATGTTCAGTTGGAGGATGTTTTTGCTCCGTCAACAGCATCGTTGGTGCCGTGAGGGAAACGCAGCCGGAAGGGTGGAAACGCTGGTTGCGGGGACTTCATGGGGCCGCTTCTACAAGCGTGGGTTACGGGAAGCAGGTGAATCAACAGCTTTCTTGATTTCATTTCTTCGAATAGCTTGGCATGGACAAGGCTATTGGCTGGCCTGTGGGAAGTGCTCGGGGTGCTGAGTGCTGCCGTTGTGGCTTTTCAACCATGGGCCGAGCGGGCACTCACAGGCTGACCTGCGGGAGTTTCCAAACTTTCTTCGCGTATTCGAGGATGGTGCGGTCGCTGCTGAATTTGCCGACGCGGGCGGTGTTGTGGATGGCCATCTTCTGCCAGCGGGCTTGGTCGCGGTAGGCTTTGTCCACCTCGGCCTGGCTGGCGGCGTAGGCATCGTAGTCGGCCATGACGAGGAAGGGATCACCGTGGGCGAGGAGGCTGTCGCGGAGGGGCTTGAACTCGTCCTGGTTGCCGGTGAAGTAGTCGGAGGCGAGCCAGTCGATGCTGAGGCGCAGATCCTCGCTGGCCCAGTAGTTGTCCCAGGGATTGTAGCCGCGCTCGCGGAGGGCGGTGACGTCTTCGACGGTCATGCCGAAGATGAAGATGTTGTCGGGGCCGACTTCTTCGAGGATTTCGACGTTGGCACCGTCGAGGGTGCCGATGGTGAGGGCACCGTTGAGGGCGAGCTTCATGTTGCCGGTGCCGGAGGCCTCTTTGCCAGCGGTGGAGATCTGCTCGGAGAGATCGGCGGCGGGGATGATGCGCTCGGCGAGGGAGACGCCGTAGTTGGGCATGAAGACGACCTTCAATTTGCCCTGGATGCGCTCATCGTTGTTCACCTTGGCGGCGAGGGCGTTGATGGCGTGGATGATGTTTTTGGCCAGGAAGTAGCCGGGGGCGGCCTTGGCGGCGAAGAGGAAGACACGCGGCTGCATGTCGAGGTCCGGGTTTTCCAGCAGGCGGCGGTAGAGCGTGACGATGTGCAGGAGGTTGAGGTGCTGGCGCTTGTATTCGTGGAGGCGCTTGATCTGCACATCAAAGAGCGCGTCCGGGCTGACGGTGACGCCGCAGGCGGCCTGGATCATGTGGGCGAGGTGGACCTTGTGTCCGCGTTTGATCTGGTGGAAGCGCTCGCGGAAGGAGGCGTCGTCGGCGAAGGAGTCGAGCGCGCGCAGCTTGGAGGAGTCTTTGAGCCAGCCGTCGCCGATGGATTCGGTGATGAGGGCGGAGAGGGGCGGATTGCACACGTCGAGCCAGCGGCGGAAGGTGACGCCGTTGGTGAGGTTGAGGAAGCGCTACGGGTAGAGTTCATTGAACTCAGGGAAGAGGCGCTCGCAGAGCAGGCGGGTGTGCAGGGCGGCGACGCCGTTGGTGGCGTGGCTGCCGAGGACGGAAAGGTGCGCCATGCGGATGTGCTTGCCACCGCGCTCCTCAATGATGGAGAGGTTGCGTTTTTTCTCGCTGTCGCCGGGCCAGCGGGCTTCCACTTCGTTATCGAGGAAGCGTTTGTTGATCTCGAAGATGATCTGGAGGTGGCGGGGGAGGACGCGCTCAAAGAGGGTGGCGCTCCAAGTCTCCAGCGCTTCGGGAAGGAGAGTGTGATTGGTGTAGGAGAAGGTTTTCTGGCAGATGGCCCAAGCGGCGTCCCAGTCGAGGCGCTCCTCATCGACGAGGATGCGCATGAGCTCGGGAATGGCGACGGCGGGGTGGGTGTCGTTGAGCTGGATGGCGGCCTTGGAGGGGAATTCGCTCCAGGGCAGATCGTAGCCGCCTTTGAACCGGCGGACGATGTCTGCCAGGGAGCAGGCGACGAAGAAATACTGCTGCACGAGGCGTAGCTCTTTGCCGCTTTCGGTGGCGTCGTTGGGATAGAGCACCTTGGAGACGGTTTCGGCGATGGCTTTCTCGCGGATGGCCTCGACGTAGCTGCCTTCGTTGAAAATCTTGAAGTTGAAGTCTTCATCCGCCTGCGCTTCCCACAGGCGCAGCACGTTCACGGTGCTGCTGTCATAGCCGACGATGGGGATGTCCCAAGGCAGGCCGAGGAGGCACTTGGTGTCGATCCATTCATGGTGCGGATGGCCGAGTTCGTCGAACTTTTGAATGACCTGGCCGTAGAGATGCACGGTCTGACGGTAGGAGGGGCGGGCGATCTTCCAGGGGCTGCCGTCGCGCATCCAGGCGTCGGGGTGTTCGACTTGTTTCCCATTGACGAATTCCTGGCGGAAGAGGCCGAACTCGTAGTGGATGCCGTAGCCGATGGCGGGAAGGTTCATGGTGCTGAGCGAGTCCATGAAGCAGGCGGCGAGACGGCCGAGGCCGCCGTTGCCGAGGCCCATGTCGGGCTCGCTTTGCACTAAGGCATCGAGATCCTGGCCCATGTCGGCGAGCACCTGTTTGGTGGTGTCATAGAGGCCGGAGTTGCGCAGGTTGTTCTCCAGCAGGCGACCCATGAGATACTCTAGGGAGAGGTAATGCACGCGGCGGACGCCCTGGGCGCGGTGTTGGGCACGCGACTGGGTGGCACGCTCCATGACGCGGTCACGCACGGCGAGTGAGGTGGCGACGAACCAGTCGTTCTCGCTGGCGGTGTCCACAAAGGCTCCCAGGGTGAAGCGGAGGTGGTTGGTGATCGAGAGCTTGAGGCTGTCAGGGGTGTTGAGAACGGCGCATTTGGCGGGGGTTTCCATGAGAAGTGTTGATTTAAAAAGGGGCGTAAAGGGAGGGGGTAGGGAATCACCAGGTGAGCCATTTAGGCGACTCAGCCGGGGCAATGAGGAGGGTGATTTCACCTTTGGGCGGTTTGCTTTGATAGTGCGAAAGCAGGATGCCTGCCGTGCCACGCTGGAATTCCTCGAATTTTTTGGTCAACTCGCGGGCGACGACCACACGGCGCTCTGGCGCGGCCTCGGCCAGGATGGCCAGCGTATCCACGATGCGGTAGGGGCTCTCAAAAAAGACGCTGGTACAGTCGCGCTGGAGCGCGGCATTCAGCACCGTGCCGCGTGCGCCTTTTTTGTGCGGCAGGAAGCCGCCGAAGTAGAACGGCGTGGTGGGCAGGCCCGAGGCGGCCAATGCCGTGATCACCGCGCTGGGGCCGGGGATGCCCTCCACATGTACGCCGGCAGAGACGGCGGCCGCGACGAGTCG
>JBDNIB010001063.1:0-3027 GCA_041688535.1 Prosthecobacter sp. | reverse complement strand
TCAGGCCGGGCATGCGCGGATACGGCAAAGTCTGGCCACCTGGCTGACTCCGCGCATTCATGGCTCCTTTGGCTTCAGCAGCGCGAGGTCTGGGAACCATTGGCGCAGGTAGCCCCGGTCGATGGCAGCGAGGCGGTCTGCCTGCGTCTGCGCATGAGCGGCAATGACAAAGTCTGGGACCAAATGCTGCCGTGGGCCGCCTGCCTTGCGATAACGTTTGAAAGTCTGACCGCTGGCAAAGGCGGCGGCAGGCGTGATGGCATCGTAGCTGATCGCCAGGCCACCGAGAAAACCACGCAGCGACGCCTCATCTGGCGCGGACGGGGCCAACTCAGCAAAAGCGATCGGGCAGATGATCAGCGGCCCTTCGGCAGCCGCATGGAGCAGCGCGTGCTCCCAAGCTTCCCATCCTGGTTCCTGCTTGATGATTGTCCAGAGGACGGATGAGTCGATGGCGGTGATCATCGGCTGGTGCGCTTGTCGTTCGCGGCACCGCCGCGCAGATCGTCAATGATCGCCGCACTGCTCGCAGCCGCCCACGGGTGGCCTTTGAGCGCCTTGGCGGAAGCCTTCTGCCATGCACCCATCGTCGCCCGCCACTGCTGCCGGTCCACCGCCCGGCGAGCCACGAGGATGGGCGCGCCTTCATCGAACTCTAATTGATCCCCCGTCTTCAACCCAAGCCGTCGGCGGATGCCCAACGGAATGGTGATCTGTCCTTTGCTGGTGATGGTCGCGGTCATGCCGCCGATTGTAAGGTTCCAAAGTAAGGCGGTCAATGGCGCACTCAGCGGGCGGCCACCGCAATCTAAAACGCTGTCGCGACTGCCACGTTTGACATTCACCGCATCACCGTCACATCAGGCCGGGCTTGCTGGAGGGCGGCGATTCGGGTGGCCGTGGGCCAGGGCTTACGAATAGATGAAGTGCAGTTCAAATGATTCAGCGCTGTTCCGTAGTTCCGCCTTGAGGCGGTCTGGAGCTTTACGCGGATTCCGGCTAAAGCCGGTACTACTTAACAGCGCTGGGTAACGCGGTCATTCATGCCACTCGTTCACCGCCTCACCGTCACCTCAGGCCGGGCTTGCTGGAAGGCGGCGATGGCGGCTTCTGCCGGAGGATAGCCAGCCTGGCTGTCAGCGGATCGAGGGTTTCGCTTCGCGGCTTCGCCGCCAGCCTTCGATGCACCGCAGTCGGCCTTTGACCCAAACTCACCCTTTTTTCCAGGCATCTGGAGCGCTGCGCTTCGCGCAGATATAAAGAGTAAAAGGATAAAGGGTACGAGCCTAGCCGCCAGACCCCACTACCAACACGAGACGGAACCCGCCGTAGTGGTCGTTGCGATGGCCGGGGAGACGGCGACCCCGAGACGACGACAGCAGAGGGCCGCGGTCGTCGTGGTTCCACGAACCGCCCCGAAACACGCGGTCTATTTTTGCATTGTCATACCAGTCTTCACACCACTCCCACACATTACCGCCCAGGTCGTAGAGGCCGAGTTTGTTCGGCTTGTAGCTCATCACGGGAGCCGTGGTGGGGTGGCCATTATCGTAGTTTTCGAGGTATTGTTCGTCAGCACGCGGAGCTTTGGCCTTGCGGCTTTCATCACTGTAGTTCCCGGCTTGGTCTTTGGTGCGTGGTGGGAAGTCCCCGCCCCACGGAAATTCCGTGTTCTCTTTCTGGCTCAGCATGGCTGGCGTTGTTCCCTTCGGCCGTTTCTCCGCACGGCCCAGACCGACGGCGATGCTCCACTCCTCATCGGTGGGCAGCCGGTACGTCTTGCCTTCCTTCTGGCTCAGCCACGCGCAGAACTTCTGCGCATCCTCCCAACTTACGTTGACGACGGGATGGTCTGCATTGCGCTCCGTGATGGCGAAGCCATCGAACGTTTGATCTTTCCACCCGCTATCCACGCCCTGGGACTCCGCCGCATACGCGGCGTAGTCTTTGTAACGCACCTCGTGGACGCAGAACATGACATCGATGCCTTTCACCAGCACGAACTGCATCCCCAGCGTGTTGGTGAAGCCATCCTTGAGCGCGAGCAGGGCGGCAGGATTTAAAGTAGTGCTGGGCTTTAGCCCGTCACCCGGTGGCATGGCCGTGGCGGGTGGTGGCGACGCTCCCAGAACGGGCTGAAGTCCTGGAGTACTTTCACTGAGCGCTTCGCGATAGCCGCGCACGGTCTTCGCATCGGCCACGCGGTCGGCTTTGGTGAAGTCGGTCTCCATGGTGGCGAGGCGTTTGTCCAGCGGGTCAGTGAGGGCCTGGAGATTCGCGGCGCGGGTGGTGGTGAACTTCGCGTGCGCGCTGCGGTAGATGGTGCGGAGGCTCTTCAACGCGGCGGGCGTTTTGTCGTCATCGCTGTCGGGGATGGGCTGCTTCTCGGTGATGAGTTTCTTCTCCGCCTCCAACGCGAGAATGCTATCGAGATGCCCAAGGGTTTTCTCACTCGCGATGGCTTTGTCGATGCCGCCGAGGTAGCCGCTGTTCAGCTTCGTGACATCGGTCTCGAAGGGTGCGGTGACGCGCTCGGCTTGCAGCTTGATGAATTGGTCATTCAAGGCCGCGAGTTCCGGCGGTAGGGCGCTTGCTCCTGCAAGCGCCGTCTGGGGTGCGGCGACAGCGGTGGGTGGCACGGCGGCGGCCATCGCGACAGGTTTGGGTTCCTCTTTCTTCGGCTCTGGCACCGGCGCGGGCTTTGCAGGCTCTGCTTTGGCGGCGACGACGGGTTTGGGCTCGGGCTTCGGTGGCTCGGCTTTCTTTGGCGGCTCCACTTTCGGCTCCTCGCGCACTTTGATGGGTGCGGAAGCAGGTGGGGCGCTTGGTCCTCCAAGCGCCGTCAGGGGTGGTGCTTCGGGCTTCTTGCCGCTCATCATGACGAAGGCACCGATGGCGAGCACGGCGGCGATGCCGAGGCCGATGAAGAGCGGGGTTTTCTTCGCGGGCGGCGGCGTGGGTGTGGCGCGGGCATTCTTGCCTGCGGCGGCGGCTTCATTGCGGACAGGAATGTCCGCACCACCTTTG
>JBDNIB010001062.1:0-2064 GCA_041688535.1 Prosthecobacter sp. | reverse complement strand
TTATATTTACAATAAAACATCATTCCGGCGATGCACCCAGCCGAACTGCGGTGGGCGCAACGGGACGTAGATCGGCTCCGCGCCGGAGAGGATGGCGTCAGCGACGTAGTTCTCGTAGAAGGGTGAGAAGACGATGACTTTGTCCCCCGGCTCACAGCAGGTCATCATGGCGCACATCATCGCCTCCGTACTGCCGCAGGTGACGACGAGGTTTTGATCGGGATCGACGGGTGTGCCGGAGAAATGCGTGATCTTCTTTGCCAATGCCTGCCGGAAACGCGTCGCACCCCAGGTCACGGCATACTGATGATGCGGACCACGGGTGGCACGCTCCAGCGCGGTGAGCAGCTCTTCCGGCGGATCGAAATCGGGGAAGCCCTGGGACAGATTGATCGCGCCATGCTGGTTCGAGAGGCGTGTCATCGCGCGGATGACGGATTCGGTGAAGGCATGGAGGCGGCGGGAGGTCGCGGGCATGGTTGCGATTTGGGCGAGATGCCGCGAGGCTGCAAGGATGTCGCCAAAATGTTTCCTTCATGCCTGTTTGGGCATCCCTGGCACAGAGGTAGGAATGGCCGCAAAACGACGCAAAAAAAGTGATGGATGGATGCCTTTTAAGTTTTTTTGCGCCTCTTTCGGCCATTGAACTCATGCCCACCGAAGCCAGCCCACCGCCGCAACTCAAAGAGTGGTTCGATGCAACCCGCTACCGCGCCATCGCGGGGGAATTCGCTAACATCGCGCCGAAGTTTGATGCGAAGGTGTTTTTGAAACTCGTGCTCGATGGTTTGGCAGAGCGCAGATTGAAGCAGCGGCTGCACCAGTGCGCGGTGGCGGTGGATGCGGCGCTGCCGGGCACTTATCAGCAACAAGTGCCCATGCTGCAAAAGCTCGCGCCGCGTCTTGGGCATGAGTTTGTGGCGGTTTTTCTCGGTGACTTCGTCGCGACGTTTGGACTGGATGATTTCGACTTTTCCATGGAGGCACTGCGGTTTTTCACGGTGTTTGGTTCAGCGGAGTTTGCCGTGCGGCCGTTCATCGTGGCGGATCAGGCACGGGCATTAAAAACGCTGCGCCAGTGGACTACCGACCCGGATGAGAAGGTGCGCCGTCTTGCCAGTGAGGGTTCACGCCCGCGTCTGCCCTGGGGCATGCGCTTGACCGCGCTGGTGCGTGATCCTGCGCCCACGACGCCGATTCTTGAGGCGCTGAAGGAGGATGAATCACTCTTCGTGCGTCGCTCAGTGGCGAATCATCTCAACGACATCACGAAGGATCATCCTGAGTTTGTATTGCAGCAACTTGAAGGCTGGGATCTGGCCCGTCCGCATCTGCGCTGGATCGCGAAGCATGCGTGCCGCACGCTGATCAAGCGCGGGCACCCGCGCGCGCTGACGCTGTTTGGTTTCGGCAAGAAGGCGGCGGTGGTAGCCGAGTTGAGCGCGTCGCCGGCCAAGCTGGTGCTCGGCGAACGGCTCACGTTGACGGCAACGATCCAATCAACGTCAACCCGCCCGCAGCGTCTCGCCATCGACTATGTGGTGCATTATGTGAAGGCACGCGGCGTGAGCGCTGAGAAGGTCTTCAAGTGGACGGAGATCGACCTCCGGCCGGGTGAGGCGCTCGATCTGGTCAAGACGCAGGTCGTGCGTGATTTCACCACGCGCAAACACCATCCCGGCAGGCACCGTGTGGAGTTGCAGATCAATGGCCAGCGGGTGGCGGAGTCGGCGTTTGTGCTGAAATGAAAACGCCACCGGACTTCGATCCGGTGGCGCGTTCGATGACTCTGATGAAGCCTGCTACTTCGTCGCGGTTTTCGCCTGCTCTTGGCTTTCGGGGGAGAGGCGGGTGAGCGGCACGATGTGCGTGGTGCCAGTGGTGTTCATTTTCAGCAGCACGCCGTCGCCTTCCAAGCCCATGAAGACCGCCTCGATTTCCTTGCCGTCGTTGCTGGTCCATTTCATCGGCGCACCACCGGCGGCAGGCATGGCTGCCGCAGGCTCGGCGGCGGGGGCTGGAGCAGCGCCACCGGCGGTGAGGCTGGCACCTTCATCGATCCAG
>JBDNIB010000127.1:0-4737 GCA_041688535.1 Prosthecobacter sp. | reverse complement strand
TGGCGGCGGTGGTGACGGCCAAATTCAGCATGCCATCAACGAGCACAACGACTCACGCGCAACCGGACAGCCCAGATGGCATGTGTTCTTCATCAGCGACATTGAGCGTCACATTGGGCAGCACCTCAAGAACACCCAAGGCGCAACGCTCATCACCAAATACTTCGGCGCAGGGACCTCGCTCGATCTTCTCGGCGTCACTGATGCCAGCCCGCTCATTACCGCGCTAGCAATGACGGCGGGATTTCAGGATACCTTCAACCATTCGCAGCGATTGCTGGGCCGGGATGCGGAGCTACGCGCTATGCTCGCAGCTCTCGCGGGTGAAGACCGCGCCATCATTCTGCCAGCTCCCGGCGGCGAGGGAAAGACACGCCTCCTCATTGAGCTAGCCCATCAGGCCGCCGAGGGGCAGATTCGGAGATGTGTGCGCTTTCTCGAACCCTGCACACCCACCGAACTTGAGGGGGCCATGCAGTGGCTCCCGGTGTGCGATGAAGTGGTCATCATTTTGGATGATGTTCACAAGTGGCAGCCAGACATGCGGGTGCATTTCGAGAAGATGCGGCGTCGCTGGGGCGCGAAGCTCCGGCTGGTCATTGGCACCCGCACCTACCGCCTGCGCTCGCTACAGATCGAGCTCAGCCAAGCGGAGATCAGCGGGGTGATGACACTCCCTGCGCTCGCCCCGATGAAACGCGCTGAGCAGCTTACCCTCGCCGGATCAGCCCTTCACGCTGACCTCGCACACCTTGCCAAGCCGCTCGTGGATGCCGCTGGAGACAGCCCGCTCATCATTCTGTTAGGAGCCAGTTATCTCAACAAACACAGCGGGAAGATCAATCTGCACGAGAGCGAGGATTTTCGTCGTCAGGTGCTTCGACGACTATTTGACTCAGCGAAGCTAGCTGCCACGCTCGGCACCTCAGAGCCTATCATCGAGGAAACGCTGAACGTCCTCGCCCTGCTTTCCTCCGCGCCTGTCGAAGATGGCTTTGATGGAAAGACAGCGTCTTTTCTCGGCCTCACGTTGCCGGATTTCCGTCGGCTTCTCGAAGTTTTGGAGCAAGCAGGCCATCTCCAGATCAAGCAGGACGCCTCCTCGCAACACAGCACCTGGCGGCTGGTTCCCGATCTGGCGGTCGACTACCGCACTTGTGAAGCGTGCTTCGACGAAAAAGGCCAATCAAAGCCTTTTCCCGCGAGACTGTGGACTGATCTGGGTAATGACACCCTGCTGCCTGCCGTGCTGCGAAACCTATCTGAGGCGGAATACCTCGCCCGCCTTCTCCATCCGAGCGCCCCACGAGTCACCACCTCACTCGTGGAGGCGCTGAAAAATGAATACCGCCTCGCTGGATGGCGTCGCCGCGTGAGCATTCTAAGTTTGTGGCAAAGTATCTGCGAACTACAGCCGCACGAGGCACTACTCCAAGTGCGTGAAGCCCTGCGCTTAAAGGGTGATCAACCCGCTGAAACGCCGTCTGAGATTGAAGCGATGCTCTCCTCGGCTCCGCCATCTTTTGCACAGGTGCTCGAAACATGCGCAGCCATCGTGGAAACCATCGGCAGAAGTCATCTGGACCTCGTCACCGATTGCCTGAATCTGCTCTGGGAGATCGACGGAGGCCAATACGGCGACCTTTTGCCAAAGGTCAGCACCATCTGCTCTGTCGCCTGCTTTGGGCCGCCTGTGTTTGCGGAGCGGGCCATGCCGTGGGTCAAAGCCCGCATCCACGACCCCGCCAACCTGCCATCGCATGAAAGACTCGGTGGGCTTCTCCACGCGACGCTGGACGGCTGCTTTCATCTCACCAAGGAAGAAAACGAATGGGCGGACCAGCGCACCCTTCAAGTCCGCAACTATCTGCTGCCCCTCGGTCCCTCGAAGCACCTCCGAAAAGAGGCGCTCTCGATCTGTCTGCACTGGCTTCATTCCTCCGTCTGGCAGGCTCGGCAGGCAGCCGCGCACTACTTTCGCCACTTCTTCGTACCAGATCGCATGCCCGTGAAAGCAGAAGGAGCGCGAGCCGAAGATCGCAAAGCTTGGCGTCAGGAGCAGGCGCGGGCATTCAGTGCGCTCAAAAAAGCCATCCCGGCCATCAAGGATGCCGCCACGCTCTGGGCATTGCGACAGACGCTCGTCACGAGCTTACAATCGGCTCTGCACGAAAAAACAGGCCACCATGCCATTCATGAGCTTTTGGAAGTCTTTCCAGACACTTTGGAGCTGCGGATTCATCGCCTCTTTCTTTCCTCCGAGGAGTCCGATGTTCCGATGAGCGAGGCTATCGGCAGACGCAGGGCATTATATCAATCCGGCAAGCACCTCAGCCACCAAGAAGCCCACTCCAGCATTCAGGCCGAGATCGCCTTGAGGCGGCAAGCATGGGACACGTTTGTCAGTCAATGCACTCAGGAAGTTTTGCAGCTCACTGGGGATGCTCAGGGGCTTTGGCGCTTTCTACAAGAACGGTACGCTGAACTCGAAAAAGTCGGCAGCGTCAGTTTCTGGTCATTCGTTGGCTCTATCCGAAAGCAGCAGCCCGCTCTGTTGCCGCAGCTAGCGGAATGCCTTGAGACATCTGAAAACAGCACGTTGGACATATTCATCCAGGCTCTTGACCAAGCCTGGATCGACGAACCGGCCCTTCGCGCCGAATGGGCGCTCAGAGCACTGCAAAGCCCCAGGAAAGCGCTCAACTTGGAAGCACTGCGTAGTTTGCGCTATCGGCGCGAACTCACGGCGGAGGAACTGGGAGCTTTGAAAAGCTATGCCAGCCATGAAGATGCGGATTTCCGATCTCACGTTCTCTCCTGGGCCAAGGAAGCGCACACCTTCTTTCGTCATCTGGAAGTCGTCTTCGATGTCGTCGCCACAGTGACGATCAAAAAAGACGAAACCCAGCTCTACGAAGAACTCCGCGATTGCATCACGACATGGTTCGACTGGCCACCTTTGAACGGCATTCCACACGGAAGCGCCATTCTGCAAAAGCTGCTGCTTGTCCCAGACTTGCAGGAGTTCCACTTGCGCAAGCTTCTTGAACCCTGGAGCCGTCATGATCCGCAGCAGGTCGTGGACTTCCTCCAGGCACGTCTCGATCATTGGCTGGGTGGCGCAGATGCTGGCTATAAACCCTTTGGCTACCTTGATTTGCATTCGCTAGATGGGGTCGCACAGATTCACGAGCTGCTTGACGACGCTTTTCAGCAACTCATGACCGCTCGTCGCTCAGGAGCCTCCACCCACGCTACTGAACTGAGCCACTGGTTTCAGCTCCTCGGCAACGGCGCTTGGCAGACCTATCAGACTTGGTTGGACGAGCGCCTGCCAGCACTCCAGGAGGACGAACTGACTCTCGCCCTGCAACCTGTGGGACTGGATTCGCATCTGCCATTCAACAATCCTGACCTCACTGAACAGATCCTGCTGCACGCGGCCAAGCAAAGCACCGCGTGCCAGGAAACCGTGAACCGCAGACTGCATTCCTCCCTGCAACCGCGCTCATTCTCTGCTCAACCCGGCCAGACTCGCGGCCACGACCTGCACAACCGAGATCGCGCACTCGAAATGGCAGCCCTGCACCGCTTGCGGCCGGCTCTTCGAGCATTCTACTTGGAGATCGTGCAAAGCAGTGAACGAGCGATCAAGCACGCTCAAGAGGAGCCGTCTCCGTGGCCTGACTAATCCTCATCAGCCAGACGGATATTTTGCACACGCTGTTTGGCCAAGTGATGATTCGCCGCCAACATAATATCTGCCGCTCATAATGTTGGCCGGGCATCGTTGGTCGATCAATCACCGCAGCACTTCTTGTGCTTCTTCCCGGAGCCGCAGGGGCAGGGGTCGTTGCGGCCCACTTTGGGAATCGTCCGGGCGGCGACGACTTTGGGCGGCGGCGGGAGGGGCTTGGGCTTCACGGGCTTCTGCCAGGCGGGCCAACCAGAGGTTTTTTGGATGGTGTCTGCAATCAGTCCGACCCGGTGCTTCCAGCGGTCATCCCCGCCGTTGCGGGCGCGATGCAGGAGTTTCTCAGGTCTGTAAAACCAAGGATCGCACAGGTCATCCTGCATCGCTCTTTCGATCAGCGGCACGGTACTGGCAAAGCCCAGGTCAGCACACAGGCAGGTCCATCCATCCCAGACCGCGTTGGGCTCGCGCTCCAGCTTGGTTTCTAGCAGCTCGGTGGCGTAGGCTTCCAGCCACTCGCGGGTGATTTTACCTTCGTTGAGCAGGCAGAGCAGGCCATTCGGAAGGGTGGCGCTACGCACGAACTCATACACCTCCGGATTCTCCACTATCGCACGGAGGGTGGCATCATCCCCGTCATAGACGCTGGCGAAGATGTTGCCCATGTCCTCGGTGAGGATGTCGCCGAATAGGTCGTTCACGGCTCTACCGGGCAGAGCAAGCACAGCGCACAGCGCACAGCGGCTTGAAGGCGGCGGTGACGCGAAACTGCGCCAGCAAGTAGCAGGCAAAGGTCAGAGGCTTCCAATGGCTGCCTTCCAGGTAATGATCCGGACGCCTCGCTGTATCCTCTAGCACCTCCAGCAGCACAGGAATCATCTCCTCTCGCCGGTCGATCATCTCCTGGATAATGGCTTTGGGGTAAGGATACGGCGGTGAGGCGTCGAGGCTGGCGAGGCTGGCGAGGCTGGCGAGGCTGGCGAGGCTGGCGAGGCTGGCGAGGCTGGCGAGGCTGGCGAGGCTGGCGAGGCTGGCGAGGCTGG
>JBDNIB010001061.1:0-7960 GCA_041688535.1 Prosthecobacter sp. | reverse complement strand
TGGACCAGCGCCCGCTGCTAGTGGCCGGCACGCCCGAGGTGCGCGAGTTCAAGCTCCAGTATTATGATGACGCCGCGCCTGTGGGTGATTTCACCCCCGTGCAAAGCGTGACGGTGGCACCGTGAGCCAAGGATAGAGGTAGGGACAGCGCATTGAGTTGCGCCGCCCCTCCCTCCGAACCGGACTGGCAGATTTCCCGCATCCGGCTCTCCAGTCGGAGAGTGACTGCCTCGAAGATTGCTCTCCTTGCTCGGCAGACAGTTCATGGAAGCCTTTGGATGCATGAGGCAATCCATCCAATGGCCAGCCTTTGTTTTGGCTGTGTTCCGCACTCGTTTGCACGCTTTGCAGCAGGCTCTTCGCCATGCGCCGATCAACCCGATGGGCACTAACTAACGCATTGGTTTTAGCTGCTTGTCGCGCTTCACGCGTTCTCCTTCCTGCCACCCTTCGCTCCACGATCATTACTCGCTTCACCGCTACTATGATGGCTCTGACTCCCGCGCGGCTGCCGCTAACGGCAGTCCTCCCCCACGGGTCTCCTGTGTTCACGCCACTCCCCTTCCCTGACATACTGCCACCAACCACCCCGACAGTCGCCGCGACAGGTGCCGTATCTCCGCGTCCCGGTCCGCTGCTTTGCGCAGCGGGACTTCGCCATTGACTAGCAGGCTCGTCGTTCTGTTGTGGCCGAATCATGTTCACTTGCGTTGCGGTCTGTCAGGTTCTTTTCGTTGCTCTCCACCCCGCCTCGCGGCGACGCAGTTACTTCAAGTTCTCACCCAGAACACGGTTCCAGATGGCCGAGGTATTCCACCTCGGAGGGTTGTGGCGCTCCACAGCGCACTAGCCATGTTGCTCCGCAACATGATCCCGCTGCTTTCGCATAGGCGTCACGGCTTCGAATCTAACGCAATAAATGTGTCTGCGTAAGCGCTGTGCGCCGCTCGCGGAGCGAGAGGGCTACTATCGGCTGACGCGGCCGCCTGCATCCCCCTGCATGAGCGATTCGATCTCCTCCCGCGTGCTGTAGTTGTAGTCGCCCTCGATGGAGTGAGCGAGGCAGCCCGCCGCAGTGGCGAAGGCGATGGCGGCGGGAGCGGTGGAGTTTTGGAGGAAGAAAAAGACGAGACCCGCCGTGAAGGCATCGCCCGCACCGAGGCGATCAATGATCTGCGTGATCGTATAGCGCGGCGCAACGTGCAGTGCATCCGAAGCAGCTTCATAAAGCGCGCCGCTGAAGCATTGCGCGGCGGAAGTGCTGCCATCGCGCAACGTGTAGGCGGCGTGGGTGAGATTGGGGAACTGGGCGATGATTTGTCTCGCCAACGTTTTCAAATCGCCGGCGAACTCGATGCCGAGCATCGCGGTGGCATCGCTGATGCCGCCGACGAAGACGGTGACGTGCGGCAGCAAGGTGCGCAGCGTGCGCGTCGCGAGATCGCGGGCGCTCAGCGGCGGGTCCCAGCGCCAGAGCTTGGTGCGGTAGTTCATGTCGCACACGACCTTGATGTTTCGCCGTGCGGCTTCTTGAACGGCGAACAACGCCACCTCGGCGGCGTTGCGCGAGATCGCGGGCGTGATGCCGGAGATGACGAACCACTCGCACTCAGTGAAGATCGCGTCCCAATCGTAGGCGGACGCGGGTGTGATGGCCACGGCGGCACCATCGCGGTCGTAGATGACGTTACCGCCGCGCTGGTTGGCACCGTGTTCAAGGAAGTAGGTACCCAGACGGCCTTCGGACGTGCGCAAAATGTGTTTGGTCTCGACGCCGAGGTTGCGCAGATCGGCGATGCAGGCATCGGCGATGGCGTGTTGCGGCAATGCGGTCACGAAGGCCGCGTCGATGCCGAGATAGGCCAGTGAAGCAGCGATGCTGGCCTCGGCACCGGCGAAAGTGGCGTTCATGCGGCCAGGCACGGCCTGCTGAAAGCGCGCAAAGCCCGGCGTGGTGAGACGCAGCATGACTTCGCCAAACGTGACGACGCGGCTCATGGACGGATCTGCTTGACGATGTCCGTGGCCTCACGCGCGAGCTTGGTGATCGCCGCCCAGTCGCCTTTCGCGATCAAATCCTTCGGCGCGAGCCATGAACCACCGAGCGCGAGCACAGAAGGCTCGCTCAAATACTGCGCGGCATTCGCCGGGGCGACGCCGCCGAGCGGAATGAACTGCACGCAGAGGTGCATGAACGGCGCGGAGATCGTGCGCAGGTACGGCAGACCGCCGCAGGGTTCCGAAGGGAAAAACTTCAGCACCTTGCAGCCTGCTTCGAGCGCGAGTTCGATGTCCGTTGGTGTGCAAACTCCGGGCGCGAATGGCAGACCAATGCGAACCGCTTCGGCGACAACGCGTGGATTCATGCCCGGAGCCACACCGAAGCTCGCGCCCGCTTCCTTCGCATCGTTCGCCTGCTGCGGCGTGAGGATGGTGCCCACGCCGACGGTCATCTCCGACACTTCGGCACGGATGCGCCGCAACGATTCGAGCGCTGCATCAGTCCGCAGCGTGAGTTCGATCGTGTTCACACCGCCCGCGAGCAGTGCCCGCGCCAGTGGCACGGCATCGTCGGCGCGATCGATCATGAGGACGGCGATGACGCCGCTGCGGTGGAGTGATTGGGTGAGTTGTTCGGTCATGGGTGTGAAGCAGGACGGGACGGGTGCTTTTGCAACGCTAGTTTGCAGGAATGCTCTCCAGCAGTTGCGCGAGCCGCAGAGCTGCCGTCATGACCTGTTGGCGGGCCGCAGCGGTCGCATTCGACCTGTAAGTCTGCATCTGTGCGGCTGAGAGTTCAATCGGACCCACGGCCTCATAGCTGAAATTGCCCTTCTTGTAAGTATGCGGTGTCAGTTCGAGCACAGAGGCCACGAGTTCGGGCGGGTAAACATTCACTTTAGCCAGTTCACAGCCTTCGGTGATCCAGATCTGCGCATCAAGCACCGGCGCGGATGCCTCCGCCGTTTTCATGAGGGCTGCATCCTTCCAGATGCCTGCGGCCATGGATCTGGCCTCGGCGAGGTTCGCCTTGGTGCCAAGGAGCTGATCCCAGAACGAGTGCAGATTCGAGTCTGGTTCGGGAAGCAGGATGCTGTTGCCACCGCGATCCCCTTTCGGGAACTGCTTCACCGAAAAGAGCGATGAGCAGTGGCAGGGCTGATGCAGATCGCCGGTAACATGAAACAGCCAGCAAAGCAGCACCGCGCGTTCGCTGGCAGCTTGTTTGGTGTCTGGCAGCAGTTGCGAAGCCTTGTCGATGACCTGCGCCGCCGTGAGCCGCTGCTCAATGAAATCGGGCAGACCCGGTTTCCATTTCCAGTAGAGCTTCGGTAGCTTCGAAAAGAGCTGCGCCTCCGATTCGGCATCGGCAAACACCGGTAGATCGATGTAGTGCTAGGAGGCGCGGTGGTATTTCTCATTCGGATTCGGGCTGCCATCCATCGGCGGACGCACAAGATCCGGCCAGATCGCCGCCTGGGCAAACAGCCAGCTCTGGCGGTCTTCCAGGCTCGGATGGTCGCCGAGTTCCGCCTTCAGCGGTGCCGCGAAGTGGTTTTCAAATTCCGGATGCTGCTCCAGCAGCGAGATGACGGCGGCCCGCGCCTGCGGAGTCAGCTTCGCCCATGCGAGCAACGCGACTGTCTTGTGGCCCGCGTCGGACCATGCATGAGAGGGAAGGGAAAATGCGTGAATGAAGAACGCGATGAGGACGATGGAGAGGCGGTGGAGCATGCGGATTCGTACAGTAGCCATCTTGCTCCGCAAGATGAGCTTTGTGCTGGCGCAGAAAGAGAGTGTTTACGAATTTTAATGACCTGTGTGATTGCGGGAGCGCTGGACTCCTCTCGCGGAGCGAGAGGGCTACTGTACGGGCTCGAAGATGTCGAAGGACTCAAAGGTGGTCTCGCCCTCCAGCGTGAGTTCGAGGGTGTGCTCGGTGTTCGGGAGTTCTTGAGCGAGGCGGACGACGAAGGTTTCACCCGCTTCGCCTTTGAAGGAAACGTCGCTGAGGACGGAGCGGCGGATGTCGAAAGTGAAAGTGTCGCCGGTGCGGTTGCGCTCGGCGCGGCGCCAGATGTCGGGGCCGATGAGGATCTGGCCACTGGCGCTGGTGAAGGGCTTGAAGGCGTTGCCCTTGCCATCGGCACCAGTGACGCTGCCGGTGAGTTCGTAGTCGCCTGTGTCACTGGTCATGACGATCGTCCATGACTGCGGCACGATGTTTTGACCGAGCGTGATGCCATGCGGCGCGGTGTCGCGCGGGACGGTCGGCGAGGTGCCGATGCGTTCCTTCGAGTTCTTCGCGCCGGGCTGAATGTAGCTGCAAAGGAAGGCGGGGATCTGACCGGCGGGCTTGCCGTCGATCAACACGCGGGCGCTGCCGCCGGTGGGTGACTTTTTGCCGACGAGGTCGATGCGCGTGCCGGTGAAGGTGAGCTTGATCGTTCCGTCCTTCGCCGCAGGCGAGGGAACGCGGCGTTCGCGGGATTCGGGCGTGTAGCTGAACTTTTCAGGGCGGCGCAGGTGGGCGAGGATGTTTGAGTTGATCATCTTCGCGCCGTATTCGCTCTGATGGACGGCGTCTTTGAGCAGCGCGGGGATGGGCAGCTTGTTCGCGGTGAGGTAGGCGGCCCAATCGCGGCGGCTTTCGACGAATTCGACGTTGTGTTTGCGGCAGACCTCGCGCACGGCGGCCACGTCCTGATCGGCGGCGTTCTCGGACTTGCCCCACAGGTCCTGATCGCGTTCGCGCCAGTGAATGCTCGGCACGATGATGTCGGCGGTGGTGTGCTGGCGCAGTTCGACGATGAGTTTTTCGAGATCGCCGGGATTGCCGATGGTGTAGGTGATGACGAGGTCGGGCTGATCGGGAATGACGAGCATGTGCGCCCAGCCACGCAGGTACTGCCACGGGCAGGAATTGCCGACCATCTTGCGGTATTCGATCGGCGGCGCGTTCGGGAAGCGCTGCGGGATCTCTTCTTTCCAAAACTCGCCGTTGCCGAGCATGTTCGTGTAACTCGATCCCAGCGCCCAGATGACAAACGGCCGTGCCGGGGTGATGCCATTTTCGAGCTTCTGCATCGTCAGCGCCAGATGCTGCCCGTCCGTCGGTTCCGCCTTCGCCACATACTCCGCCGCGCCGTCGGGCTTGCCCTTCGGCCCACGCGGTTCGTCGGTGGTGAGGTTGCGTTTCTCTTGAGCGAAGAGGGAGACAGGAAACAGCAAGGTGAGCAGAAGATGGTTCATGATTGGGCATTAGGAACGTCCGGCCCGTGCGTGTCTCGCACACGAAAGAAATTCGTCCTGATGCCTCAGTCCGGCGTCGCCGTGATCATCACATCAAACGGTATCGGCAAACCTGAATCGGTCAGAAGCACGTTGGCAGGGTGAATGTCCCAAATATCGAAGCCATCTTTACGCACTGAGAGGGAGTCGGTGTAACCAAGTCCGCGCCAGGGAAGCACTTCAAACCCGACATCGACAAAAGCCTGTTCCAGCTCCGCAAGAGTGGCCTTCTTGCCCTCCACATGAGGTTGGGTGGTGACGATGCGCCAGTCGTGCCCCTGCGGACTCCACAGGCCGATGAGCCGAACGTCGTCGCCAAAGATCTCATTTCTGCAGGTTCATGCGCTCCAGGTAGTCCAGCGGCAGTGCGTTATGCAGCCAGGGTCGGCCATCGGTCCAACTGGCGGTGTAGTCGGCCAAGTTGTGCTTGGTGTATTTCCACCAGAGGCCGGTCTCGTTGTCGTAACGCACATCATGCTCGCGTCCGCCATCCTTCTCAGGCGGCAGGAAGTCACATGGCAGAATCAGGCTACACGCTTCGGCCCACGCTCAGAGGGCTGCCCACTCTTTTTCGGGGCGCTCGAATTCGTCCGGCCCATCAGATGATCCATCTGCGCATAGGCACGCTCGGAGGTGACTCGCGGCATCTGTGAGCGTATCAGGCGGAGCTTGGCGGACAGTTGTTGGGTGCTCACCTTTGATGGATGCCAATGATCCTTGTTCCTGCGGAGCGGGCAAACGGTTTTTAAGCGAGTCTTGATGGAGTTCATCAATCGCGTTCGCAGCCGCGGAATGCCCAATGAAACGTAGCACCTCAATGGTCCCAGACCATTCAGCCCAAGTGTAAATCTGATAAAACAGACTGTGCCATCCCCCGCTGCAGATCTCTGCGTCAAGGTTCGATGTGTCGTAAAACTTGTCTTCGGCTGCGGTTAGAGATGTCTTCGTGATGATGCACTTGTAAAAAACGAAATCATGAAATGCTTCCACTTGAACCCGCTTGTCGTCGATTCTGAAAATCGCTTCGAGCAGAGGCGGGGGATCAAATTGGCTGGTTTCGAAGTTGTATGGTATGGCACAGTATCTCGAACAGACGTGTAGGTGAAGGAATCTAGTGGTAGGAAGGTTTCACGGCACCGTAATTTTCAGACTGGTGACACTCCCCTCAAACTTCCCCTTCGCCGAATACACAGCAACCGGCTTCGCGTTGTCGTGACCGACGCAGAAGTCTTCCTGGGGCTGGCGGGCGATGAGGCCTTTGGCCTGGGCGGTGGCGATGATTTGATCATTCACGGCGAGGGTCATGGTGAGATCTTTGGCGAGGCTGGCGATGATCTGGGTGCTGCCGGTGATCGTGCCGGGTGATTCAATCTCGGTGAAGGAGTCGCCGCCGTTGCGGACCATGAAGACGATATGACGGGCGCGGAGATGCAGCGCGTAACCGGCTGAGAGGCCACCGTGGGCAATGAGGATGGCGTCGGACTGGGTTGTTTCGACGGTGCAGGAGAGCGTGAAGCCGCTGTTGGCGATCTGCGGCGCGTCATCGGCGGCGAGCGTGTCACCGGGCTTCAAGGCATCCAGCGCGACGGGCTTTTCTTTGGCTTTTTTCGGAGCGTCCTTCTTCCTCCCGCGTGGCGCTTCGCTGGTGGGATAGAGCAGTTGCGGATTCTCCACTTCACCGGCGGGACGGCGCGCGGTGGGTTCCTTGCCGCCGATCTCGGCGTTCATCTTGTCGGCGAGCGCCTGCAGTTTGGCGACGATGTCGGGGTGCTGGTCAGCGAGGTTGGTCTGCTCGCCGATCTCAGCGTCGAGGTTGTAGAGACGCGGGTTCACTTTCGCGTCATCGGCGGCGCCTTTGCCCATTGTTTCGGGCTGCGTGGCGATGGCGAGTTTCCATGAGCCCTGGCGCACGGCTTGGAGGTTGTAACCGGCGAAGTAGTAGTGCGCCTCGCGCGCTGGCTCGGTCGTTTTGCCGAGAAGAAGCGGCGAGATGTCGCGGCCGTCGATCACGGGTTCGGCAGGCACTTTGCCAGCGGCGAGCGTGACGCAGGTGGGCAGCAGGTCGATGGTGCCAGCGACGGTGTCGCACACGCTGCCGGGCGCGACTTTGCCGGGCCACCAAGCGATGGTGGGCTCGCGCACGCCGCCCTCCCAGGTGCTGCCTTTGCCACCGCGAAGCGGCAGGGCGCTGCCGCCGTCTGCGCCTTTGATGAGCCAGGGGCCGTTGTCGCTGGTGAAGACGACGAGCGTGTTGGAATCGAGTTTCAGCTCGCGCAGCGTATCGAGCACGCGACCGACGCTCCAGTCCACCTCCTCGACCCAGTCGCCGAAGCGACCGTTCTGCGATTTGCCGCGAAAGGCCTCACCGGGCCAGATGAGCGTGTGTACGGCGCTGTGCGGGAAGTAGAGGAAGAAGGGCTTGTCCTTGCTGGCGCGGATGAAACCGAGCGCTTCGTCAGTATAGCGCGCGACGATGGTGCTTTGCTCTTCGTCGGTGAGGAGTTCCGCCACCTTGTCATCGCGCAAGACGGGAATGACTTTTTTGCCGCTCGCCTTGTCGGTCTTTTGCATGTCGTTGGAAAACGGGATGCCGTAGTAGTGGTCGAAGCCTTGGTTCGTCGGCAGGAACTCGGGCTGATCGCCGAGGTGCCATTTGCCGACGCATTGC
>JBDNIB010001060.1:0-2360 GCA_041688535.1 Prosthecobacter sp. | reverse complement strand
TCTGCAGATTCCCGATGCGGCCTGGAAGAATGAGGTGACAACTGGCTCCGCAGATTCAGGCGATCGTGTGGTCATTCACGGCGGCGAAAGCACCACGGCGATTCACCTGCGCGGTTCGGTGCCGCTGGGCGCGGAGAAATTTCAGGTCACAGGCGCGGTGCCAGATCCGGTGCGCTTCGCGGCGCATCATCTGCGCGAGGTCCTGCTGGCTGCGGGCATACAAGTCGGGCAAAGCAGCGCCGCCATGGCTCCTGCAAGCCATTCATTGCTCACACACGAATCGCCGCCGCTGCTCGACATCATCAAAAGCATCCACGCCACGTCCGACAACCAGGAGACGGAGTGCGTCTTTCGCATGCTTGGTCTGAAGGCGGGCAAACCGCCCGTCGAGGTCATTCGCGAGTATTGGAAGCCCCACGGCCTCGAATTCATCGGCCTGCGCATGGAGGACGGCTGCGGTCTCGCCCGTGCGGATTTCATCCGTCCGTTTGACCTCGCGCGCTTGCAGTTCTTCGCCGGAAAAGGCCCGCGAGGCGCCGCTTACAAGGCCTCGCTGCTTTCCAAAGACGGGCTGATTTGGAAAATCGGTGCGATGTCCGGAGTGCGCACCTTCACCGGTTATGCAAAGGGCAAGGCCGGCGAAGAATTCTGCTACGCTTTCATGGTGAATCACTACACCGATGGCAAGGCCGTGTCAGAACTCAGCCGACGCGTGCTGGATGCGATGTTGGGATTGTAGCAATAGGCTACTTCAGCTCCTGAATGCGCAGATTGCGAAACTTGTACGTCTGCCCCTTCTCGCCGTGATGCTGGATGGCGATCACGCCGCTGGCATCCATGTCATCTTCCACTTCGCTCGTCAGCACGCCGTTGACGAATATTTTGAGGCTCTTGCCACGGCATTCAATGCGGTAAGTGTTCCAGTCGTTGCGCTTGAACGCCTCACCAGCGCGAGCGCGGAAGGCATCTTCGCTTTCCTTGTTGCCCTTGATCGGGCTGGCGAACCACATGCGGCGGCCCTCATCATACAGACCACCGCTCCACTTGCGGTTCGCGTCGCCATCTACTTCCGCCTGATAGCCGAAGACTTTGTTCTTTTCCACATGCGCACGGAACATGAAGCCGCTGTTCGCCTTGCCTTCCGGCAGGAGGATGTCGCCTTCGAAGATGAAGTCGCCATAGGTCTTCTCGGTCACCACGAAGAACTTCTTTTCTCCCGTGAGATGAATTTCGCCGTTCACGACCTCGATCTGGCCCCAGTCATATGGGTTCTTCCATCCGGCCATCGTCTTGGCGTCAAACAGCGAGACGAAATCATCCGCGAGTGCGGGAATGGCGACGGCAAGAGTGAGGGCGGCGAGGAGGAGGCGTGGTTTCATGGTTGGAGCGGCGACGATGGCAGTTTTGTTCTGACAAACAAGACTGGGCTTGATGTTATAACATTCGTGGCTACGCTCTATCGTATGGAACTCAAGCTCCGCAAAATCGGCAACTCCGTCGGCGTCGTCCTGCCCAAAGAAGCTCTCGCTCATCTCAAGGCCGAGGAAGGCGATGCTATTGCACTGACTGAAACGCCCGACGGCTATCGTGTTACGGCAAGCCGGTCGGACTTTGCCAAGACGATGTCCGTCATGGAGAGCCTCTCGAAGCGCTATCGCAACACTCTGCGTGAACTCGCCAAATGAAGGTGCCCTACTGGCTTGGTCGTGAGGAGTGCCTCGCGCTGCACGAAATGATGGTCGCCCAGCATGGCGGCATCTCGGGATTGCGAGATGAGACCTTGTTGGAGTCCGCGCTGGGTAAACCGCAGAACGTGTTTGCCTATGGCAATCCCACGCTGGCGGATCTGGCGGCCAGTTACACCATCGGCATCGTGAAGAACCATCCGTTCCTGGATGGGAACAAACGGACCGGCTTCATGATGGGAGCCGGTTTTCTGGAACGCAATGGCTACGAGTTTTTCGCCACCGAGGCCGATGCGGCCATTCGCACGCTGGCTCTGGCCGCCGGGGATATGACCGAGTCCGCCTTCGCTGCGTGGTTGGAGACCAATTCAAAACGCGTCGAGTAAGTTGGCTCACCCCCGCCACAGGCCCTCCGGCATCACGATTTTGGGCGACGAGGGAATGCCGCGCTCGTTTTGCTGATACTGTGTGGCGCTGGGAGATGCCGAGCTTGCGGGCGATGTCGTTCAGAGTGGGACGGAGACACGGATGCTACGGCAACAGAAGCGATTTGATTGCACCAATCTGCTGTGCTCGTTTATGGCTTCCCTGTTCCATCCACCACGCACGTCATGAAATCTGCCCTGTTCGCCACACTCCTCGCTTTTTCTGCCACCAGCGCCCAGCCGGTCTGGA
>JBDNIB010001059.1:0-2285 GCA_041688535.1 Prosthecobacter sp. | reverse complement strand
TTGCGCCGGGGCTCGGCGGCTACATCGTCGGCATCACTTTGGCGGCACGGCTGGAGCATCAGCACGGCACGCTGCCCGTTTTTCCATCCCTGCTGGCCTTCGCCCTGCTTTACTCACCGGGGATTCTGTGCGCCAGAACCTTCGCCGCCGGTGGTGGGCAGCCCTGGCAGCTCGTCATTCTCGCCGCGTTCGCAGTGTGGGTGGCCTATGCCACGCAGACCTTGCGCCAGGGCGGTCCTGCCATCGGCAAAACCGTCGGCCTGCTGCTCGCGGGCATCGCCATCGTTGATGCGCTGGCTGTTTCCACAGTCTCCATCCCGCTCGCCCTTGCCTTCGTCGCCCTTGCCCCGCTGCTCCGCCTCTGGCAGCGCTGGGTGGCGGCCACCTGAGCGCAAGAACGGCACATCACTGCTCGTTTGGCATTTCCCTTTGACCTCCAACACTCTTGCAGGCAAAGAACCCGCCCCGCAATGTTGGAGAAAAAAATCAGGCTCGAACACACCCATCGCATCTTGTTTACGAGAGAGGTTTTCGCGCCCAGAAACCACACGATTCGTGATTTGATTCAACTCGACCAGCCGCACAAGTTGCCTCGCGTGCTGGTGTTCGTGGATGAAGCCGTGGCGAATGCAAACCGCGACCTGCTTGATGACATCGTGGCCTATGGGCAGGTGCATGCGGATACGTTTACGCTAGCGGATTCGCCCATCGTCATTCCCGGCGGGGAATCCTGTAAAAATGACCTGCGGCTCGTCGAATGCTGCTGGGATGCCGTTAACGAGGCCGCGCTGGACCGCCACAGCTATGTCTTTGTCATCGGCGGCGGTGCGGTGTTGGATCTCGTCTGCTTTGCCGCCTCCACCGCGCATCGCGGCATCCGCCATGTGCGTTTTCCCACCACTACACTCTCTCAAGGCGACGGCGGCGTTGGCGTGAAGAACGGCGTGAATTACTTCGGCAAGAAAAACTGGATCGGCAGCTTCGCCGTGCCCTACGCGGTGGTGAACGACTTAGCCTTCCTCGAATCCCTGCCCAAACGCGAACGCCGCAACGGCATCATTGAGGCGATCAAGGTCTCCCTGATCCGTGACCGGGCGTTTTTCGAGCAGATCGAGGCCATGGCGGACGATCTCGCCGCCTTGCAGCAAGATGCGCTTGAAAAAGTCGTCCAGCGCAGCGCCGAGCTGCATGTGGAGCACATCGCCACCGGTGGCGATCCCTTTGAGCTCGGCTCCGCCCGCCCGCTCGACTTCGGCCACTGGGCCGCTCACAAGCTGGAGCAAATCTCCAAGTTTTCCGTCTCACATGGCGAGGCCGTCGCCATCGGCATGGCGGTCGATCTGGTCTATTCACGCATGCAGGGCATCCTGGACGCCGAAACCTGCGAGCGTGTGCTGCAGCTCATCGAGCGCATCGGTTTCACCACCTACTCCGCGCACCTCATGGAAAACGGCCGCAGCGGCGAGCCTGCGGTGCTCGAAGGTTTGGAGGAATTTCGCGAGCACCTCGGCGGCGAGCTGACTATCACCCTCGTCCCTGCAATCGGCGAGAAGCTTGAAGTACACGAAATGAACCGCGTGAAGATTCTCAACGCGCTCGTCGAGCTGAAACAGCGCGGCCTTTGAGCCGCGCCTGCTTTTCGGTTGCTCATCAGCCCCCTGCCGCGCATACTTGCCGCCATGCAACAGCTCGTCGAGCCAGGAATCCCGCCCGCCGTAGACTCGGTGTGGGACGCAGCCGATATTCCCATCCCGGATATCAGTGATCTCATCATCCAAGACGACACGCCCGTGGACAACGTATTGCACGAAAAGCAAATGCGCCTCCTCACCGAGCCGCTCTACACTTCCTGGCAGACAGACCGCCCCTTCCTGGCTCTCGCCAACGTCGGCCTGTTCTACGAACCCAAGCAGACCCCCATCGTGCCAGATGTGATGTTCAGCATGGACGTCGAGTTGCCGCCGGACTGGCGCGAGCACAAAAAGCACCTTTCTTACTTCACCTGGGAGCGCGGCAAGGCACCGGATGTCGCCATCGAAATCGTCAGCAACACCCGTGGCGGCGAACGCAGCACAAAGATGAAGCGCTACGCCACCCAGCGGGTGTCCTACTACATCGTTTACGATCCTGAGCACTACGTCCAGGAGCAGAACCTCGCAGGCTTCATCCTGCTGGGCAGCGAATACGAGCCGATCCAGCCGCCCTATCATTTTAAAAATCAGGGCCTTGGATTGGCCCTCTGGCACGGCGTCTTTGAGAATCAAGCGGGCGAATGGCTGCGCTGG
>JBDNIB010001058.1:0-12382 GCA_041688535.1 Prosthecobacter sp. | reverse complement strand
TCAACGTGAGCGCCGCTCGCGGAATGCGCCCTAGGCCCGACATGCCGCCCAGTTGGTGAATGCCCGTGTCCAGCACCACATAGGTCTTCTTACCCGCCGTTTTCACATCCAGCACCGTCGTCAGCAGCGTGCCGGCACCCGCGCACAAATAGCGCCCGGACTCAAAACAAAACTGCGCCTTTCCAACCAACGGCGAAGCCTGCCAGACCGCGTCCAAGGCATTGCGCAAGCCGCTCAAATCGGGTGCCGCAGCATCACTCGCATACGGCCATGGAAAACCGCCGCCCGCATTGATCACTTCACACTCAAAACCCACCGCCGTGGAAACGCGCACCGCCGTTTCCAGCGCGCAGCGCGTGTTGTCCGCCAGTGCCGCCACCGAAGCCACCTGCGTGCCGAAATACACATGCACGCCGCACAGCTTCAAACCCGGCAGCTTCAACCGCTCCGCCGCGTCCGAGACCAGCAGCAGTGCCTCATCGAAGCCAAACTGGCTCTCCACCCCGCTCATCGCCAGCCGCGCATCGGGAGCCTGCGCCGGATTCACCCGCAGCAGCACCCGCACCTCCACACCCGCCTGCTGCGCCAATTTGGAAATCCGCCCTGCATCCGTGAATGACTCACACGAAAACGTCCGCACCCCATGCTGCAACGCCGTTTGGATCACCTCTTCCGTCTTGCCCGGTCCACCCAGCACGATGTCCGCATCATAACCCGCATGCTGCGCCGCGACCAGTTCACCCACCGACGTGATCTCCGCCCGCACACCTACCTCCCGCAGCACGCGTGCGATGGCCGGCAGCGGATTCGCCTTGAAGGAGTAATACAGCAGCGCCCCCTCCGGCAATCCAGCTTGCAACGCCGCCGCACGCTCCGTCACAGCATCCAGATCATACGCAAACAGCGGCGAACCGTGTTCTGCGATCAGTTGTTGGGCAAAATCAGTATTCATATGTCACACATCTCACAGCAGCGCCCGCAGCGCCTTGCGGTCCACTTTTTGATTCGCCGTCTTCGGCAGTTCGGTCAGAAAAATCACCCGGTTCGGCACCTTCGCCAGCTGCAGCTTGTCACTCAGCGCTAAAACAACGCCCTGCTCATTCAAATCATCGCGTGAGGTCGAAACAAACAGGCACAACTGGTCCCGCGCCTCGTCCTTCACGCAGCCAGCGGCCACCACGCCAACGATCTGGCACGCGGCCTCCTCCACCTCCGCCGGACTGAGCCGATGACCTTTGTGTTTGATGAGAAAATCACTGCGGCCATGGAAATGCAGAAAACCATCCGCATCCACGCTGCCGTAATCACCGCTGAGCAGCACGCGTGAGTGGCCTTCGCCGATGAACTTGTAGCGCTTCGCCGTCTCCTCCGGCGCGCGCCAGTAACCCAGCGCCAGATGCCGCCCACGCACGCACAGCTCGCCGGTTTCACCTGGAGGCAGGCGCTCGCCCTCCGCATCCATCGCAAACACCTCCGTGCCATCCAAAGCACGCCCCACGGACTCCGGCTTCGTCTCCAACTCCTCCGGCAGCAGGATCGAGACGCGCTTGCACTCCGTCAGCCCGTACATCGGAAAGACCTGCGCCGCCGGGAATAGCTCGCGCAGGCTCTGAATGTATTGTTGCGGCAGATGATCGCCCGTGTTCGTGATCACCCGCAGTTTCGGCAGCGGCACCGGCCGGTAGCGCTGCATCTTGATCAAGCCACCAAACAACGTCGGCACACCCGGCAGCACCGATATCTCCTGCGCCGCCAAAATGCGCGGCAGTTCCGGCCCCGCCATCTCCGGCCGGCCAATGAACACGCTCGCACCCACCAGTGCCGCGTAAAAGAGCTGGTACAGCCCGTAGTCGAACGACAGCGGCAGAAAAATGCCCACCCGATCCTCCGCACGATATTGCAGCCGCGCCTGAATCGCCGCCGCGACAAAACGCACATTGTCATGCGTCAAAATCACCCCGCGTGGCGTGCCGGTGGAACCTGAGGTGAACACCAGAAAGGCCGGATCTTCGGCGATTCCCGGAAACGGCACCGGCTTTGGCTCCGCAGTCGCGATCAGCTCCTCAAATAGCACATCACCCGCACGTTGCGCCGCCTGCGCCTCCACCCAGATCGTCCGAACGGTGCCAACCGCCTCCCGCAAGCCCACCGTCGCGGCATCCAGCAGCACGAACTTCGGTTCCGTTTGCTCCAGAATGCGCCGCAACCCCTCCGCCTTGATCTGCGGATGCAAAATCACCGCAATCGCCCCAATCTGCGCCGTCGCGAAAAACAGCAGCACCGTTTCGATGCCGTTCTCCGTCACCATCACCACACGGTCACCACGCCGGACTCCTTCAGCATCCAGCCATTGTGCGATGCTCTCAATCCGCCGCCAAACCTCGCCATAACTCAATGACATGTCGCCTTGCCGCAAAAACTCCCGCTCTGGCCACTGCCGTGCCCCCCCACGCACACAGGACGCCAGCGGCCAGCCCGCATGCGGGCCGTCTGTGGCTGAAGGGTGTGCGGGAAAAACGCTCATGCTGCGACAAGTCGAAAACGCTACGGGCCAGCCCGCGCGAAAGCAACCCCACGCCGGATTTTCTTCAGCGCAGCCGTCAGGCTGGCTTCGCGGTGACAATCAAGTGCCGTCCGAGCAAGGCCGCGTCCGAGGCGGCGATTTCCCAGAAGTTGCGCTCCTCATCGGTTTTCGCCTTCCGCGCATTCCGGCGTGCATAGAGGCGTGCAGGCAGCGCGAGAATTTTTTCATGTAAGTGCTTCGCGGCGGAGAGCGGCTCAGGCACGATCTGAATTTGATCAAACCCCGCCAGCTTCAGGTAGAGATGAAGCTGCGGCCAGTTCCACGGCATGATGTGCATATGGCTGCCATAGACGATCTTGCCGACCGGGCAAGGGAACGAGAGAAAGAATCCGCGAGCGAGATTTTGCAGTCTGGCCTGTGGGTACCAGACATTAGGCGTGGTGACCACGAATTGCCCCGCTGGATTGAGACAGCGCCGAAACGCCTGGAACAGCAGCAGCGGATTGCCCACATGCTCGATTCCCTCACAGCAGCAAACGAGGTCATAGATGCCGCATTCGGCGGGCAGGCCGTCATTGAGGTCGAATTTCCAAATCCGTCGATACCCCTCGGCGGACTCCTCATAGAGATCAATGCCGTCGAACTCAGCGCTCCGTCCCTGCGCCTTCAATCCCTCGGCCAGCCAGCCAGCACCTGAAGGAGCGTCCAAAACAGAGCTGAATTTCTTGTCCTTGAGCCATGCGAGCACGGCTTCTTGGCTGGAGGGAGGCATAGTGTGGAGGAGATGCCGCCCTGTGCCACGAGGACAGGCCAAGGTCAATCAAAGGTCACTTCCCCACCCGCATCCACTTCACTGCCTCCATGCCGCTGGCCAGTTCCTTCACCCGCACCTCCCACGTCCCCGCATCTTCATTCGGCGCGAGGTTGAGATCGAGTTCCACGATGCCATTCTCCGCCGCATAGAAGCCGCTGCCCTCGGTGAGCTTCCCGTTCGCGTCACGGACGTCCACTCGCACGGGAATCACCGCCTTAGTCGGCGCGTCCTGCGTGGTGGTGATGCGGGCACTCAGTTTGGCCGAGTTCCCCACCGTGGCGCTCTCTGGCAGCGCCAATTGTAGGCCCATCAACGGTTTCGGCGTGATCATGAAAATACGCCCATCGCAGGGCCCCAGCTCGACCGGCCAGCTCATCACGCCATCCTCACCACGCTTTGGCAAAATGAAGCGGGTGCCGGTCAGCTCATACACATTCGCGCTGTCCAGCTGCACGGACAGCCTGCCGCTGGATGGCAGCCCATTCTCCATCACCAACCCGTGCTGGCCCACATAGCTGCCGAATTCGCGCTTGTCGTTCATCACGAAGACATAAATCGCATCGCCGAATTTCCGCGTGCGCACGATGATCTCGGGATTATCGCACATCGCCTTCTGCGGCAGCGCGAAGCCGCCCAGCGTTTTCGCCAACTCCAGCACCTTCGCCTTGTCCTCATCGGCCTTCTTCACGCGTTTGAAGCTCGGGATCGTGAAATCCGCCTTCAATGCTGGGCATAGAAATTCATCGGCCACGATCTTGCCGCCCTTCTTTTGCCAGTCTTGGATGCGTGCCACCACGGACTTCGGCAGTACATCGCAATACGGCATTACGAGCACCTTACGACCGCTCAGACCGCTCTTCGTGAGCAGCGTCTCCTCATACAGGATGTCCGTCTGCACATGCGCATGCTGGAGCGCGAGCCAAACGTCTGCCTCCCAGCCGTTGTTCGACCCATAACCGCCGCGCCGCGCAAACATCTGCGAGGTAAAACTCTCCAGCATCGCCACTTCACTGCGCTCGTCAGGAATCGCCATCAGCGTCGGCCCCAGCGGCTCGATCACGTCATGGAGCAGCTCCTTGAGCACCGGCGCGGTGTTCGGATTCGTGTAGCGATACCCGCTGGTGCTGTCCGTGGACACCAGCGACTGCCAACCGTGATACATGATGCCCTGAATCGGCCGCGCGATCTTCGCCCACAGCGCCTCTTTCAAATGCATCGGTGCAATCGTGATGTAAGCCGCCTCGGGATCATGATCCTGCCACGCCACGACATCGCCCGGTGCCTTGCTGCCCATCGGCGCTGTTTGGGAGCGATACCAGATGAGCTGCGTCATCTTCATCACGCGCTGCCGTTTACCCGTCGCCTCGCTCATCGCAAAGAGTTGATCCGCGCACAGGCCGATTTTCTGCGGATCAGGATAGGTGTAGGTCCAGTGCGAGATCACATCCACGCCGCCGCCCGCGCCGCTGATGCTCGGCTGCCGCACCGCCGGATCAAAGAACGTCCACAGATCACGCCTCCCACTGCTCTTCACGCCTTTGCTCAGCGCCGTGTGCAGCGCGTTCCAGCCATCTCCCACGGTCCAGAACCAGCGGTAGTATTTCAAAATCGGATGATCGTCCGCGATCACGCGATCTGCCGGAAAGTCCTTCAACTTCGTCCAATCCACACCACCGCGCGTCACCACTTCCAGCGGGATCTCCGCGTTCGCGAACTTGCGGTAGTTTTCGAGATCTACGGCATTGAACGACGGCTGCGACGAATCCCGCACCTCCGAATCAATCAGCGCCGTCGTGAACGCCGGATGATCGCCATAGGTCTTCGCCATGCTCATGCCCACCACTTGGAAAAACGGCGCGAATTCCGGCTTCGACGCGCAGATGTCCTGCCGCGCATAGGGCTTGCCAGCACGATCCACGCGCAGGAATTTCGGATCACTTTCCAAAAAGCGCCCCGGCGACAAACTCGCCACGACTTCCAGCCCGTTCGCCAACGCGTCATCCAGCGTACGGCGGTTGCGGTCGATCATCTCCGGCTTTCCCGGCGGCCCGACCGCACGATTCGCCCAAATCGCGCCCACATCAGCGCCGAGGCCGACAAAATGCGTGAAGCCGATGTCCTTCAGCCGCGCGATCTCACTCCCGCCCGCGCCCCACATCACCACCGGCATGCGCGGGGCCAAACGCGGCACGATTTCGCACTCCATCGTCTGCTCCGTCGCGTAATCACCCACCGCAAACCGAGCGCGCAGCGTGTAGCGCTCCGGTTTCAGCGCGGTGTTCACCGTGAACTTCGCCGTGAAGCCTTTTCCTGGCGCGAGATCCGGCACGATGAAGCTCTCGTCCTTGCCACCGAAGTTCACCGTTAGCTTCTCCGCTTGCATCGTCTCGCGTCGCAGATTTGTCACCACGATCTCCAGCGGCTTCGCCGACTCCATGCGCCGCCACACTCGGCGTGTGCCCACGATCTCCATCGCCACGCGTTCGAAGCTCAACACGCCGTTGCAGATGCGCACCTCGTCGATCAGACCCGGAAAACCGCCGTAATTGCTACCAAGCCGGTCGCCAATGCTCAGCGGCTTCGTTCCCGGCACCACCGCGCCATAGTCCGACAGCGTCATCCCACCCACCGCCGTGCCGTTGCGATAAAACTTCCCCGCGCCCGCGCCATCATACGTGAAGGCCACATGCTGCCACACGTCCGTTTCCAGCTTGAGCGGCTCCGAGTGGATCGCCTTCGACTCCGCGCCGAAACCCAACGACACGAACATCCGCCGCAGCCCCGCCTTGTCCGCCTCGCCGATCTGCCACTGGTAGTCCGTGTGATCGACATACTTCTTATCCAGCAGGAAGCAGCGCAGCTCCGGTTTGAACTCCGCCTTTGGCCTGATCCACATCTCCAGTGTGAACGCCCTCTTCGGCGATTTCACCGCCGTCACCGCCGCATGCTTCTTGTCCTCCACCGGAAACCCCGGAAACGACTCCAAAGCCGCCCCGAACTTCCCCCTCGCATTCACCACCGCCCCCTGCAGCGTCAGATCTTTCACCTCGCCATCAAAATTCCAATACCCCAGCACATGCGGTCCAGTGGTGTCTTCCTTCGTGTAGCCAGTCTCCCAGGTTTCTTGCAGCGCTCCGTGGGACCACGAGGAAACGAACAAAAGCAGGAGGCTGGAAAGTCGAAGCATGGCAACCTCATACGGAGGTCAGGCATCCTGCCTGACAACGGTTTGAGGCTTCCAGCCTTAAATTTTCAGGAAAGGCGAGACGCCTCAATCCACCTACAGGCCGGAGGCCCATTCTCCGCCATGCGCGATCACTCCAGCCGTTCCCGCCGTGTTCGCTCCACCCATGCCGGATCTTGGCGCAAATCAGCAACCGCGTGAATGATGATGCCGCGTAGTTCAATCTGGTAACACACGCCATAGACGTGGCCAAGCACCAGGGCAGGTCGGAAACCCAGCATGCGCGGTGGCGCAGATTCTGGGAAAGCCTCAAGCTGCCGGAACACACAACCCAAGCGGTCCATGAACTCGTCTCCCGATTTATCACGATGATTCGAGAACCGATTGTAGATACGCTGAATATCTGACTCCGCGCCAGCGAGGATGACCACCGGAGCCTTCACATCAGTTGCGGCGTTGGATCGCGGTGCGGACTTCCTCCCAGTTTTTGCCGGTGGTTTCCCCGGCACGGTAACTGGCCAGCCGCTCCTCCAGCATGGCCGCGACCCCAGGCGGGTCTTCGATCTGATCCTCATGCTGAAGCACATCCTCCCAGAGCTCGGCAACGAGCTCAAACTTCTCCTGGGGACGCATCGAACGGAGTTGCGGAATGGTCTCAGCGATCATGCGTGACTAAGCCCGGATTGCATCGCCTCAACACCGATTTCAGCAGGCGTCACCACATCATCATACTGAGCGTGCAATCTCGCTCTGGGAGTTCTGGGCGGATAGGCAGGACGATCTGGCTGTGCTAAAAACACTCCGCACCCGGCCTGCTGATCCCCAGACTCCTGCAAAGCTCCTCTTCTCGGTGAGTGGCTACGCAGATACTCGCTCGACTCATGGCCGAATAGATGGTCAGTCATTGCATGATGATCGACCAGAAGACCGCCGCATCGACATTCGTTTCACCCTCGTGTCTTCAGAAAAACAGAGCCTCGAAGGACTACAGGAAAACCTGCAACAGATGCGCGAGAAGACGGATGCACTGATCCGTAAACTAAAGACTCCAGGCCATGCACCTTGACCTCCGGATTCGCAATCTGCCCATGCCGCGCATCTCCGCCATTCCGATCGGCGGTTCGGTTCGAGCATTGCAGGAGATAACCCTCAAGAACGACGAGCCGAGTGAACCGCCAATATTTAAGAACCGCAAAGAGCAGATGAAACGGCGGCTGATCGAGCGTGGCAGATCCGTCGCCTTCGAGCAAGCCACGGCTGAAATCGGACGTGAAAGGCTCCTGCTAAGCCTCTATTTGGGATATGCGGCACATTCGGATGCGAAGTCGTTGCTTCCAGCCTTTAATGAATCTGTTGCTTGCTCTGTGCTCGGCACGAGTGGCCGTGAATGGCCTGCCGGACGTCGGCGGCAGGCGACACAATTATTCTTCACGCATTTCGATTGCCTGCCTGCATTGGAAAATCTTTGCGACCGTCTTTTAGAGTCCTCTCACGTTCCTGACCCACACGCCTCCAACCTAGCTCAGGTTTGGCACGAACAGCGCACGACGCTCTCTGCAAAAGATGGGCCACAACGCGTAGCGCTAGCCGCCAGAGACCGCGAAACGCTAGCTGAACTCATGGATTGTTACGCTGTGCCAAAAGAGGGCAGGTTTTCAGCGCGCCTGAAAGAGGACTACCTCTTAACGCGCCTGCAAAATGTGGAGTTAGGCCAGGGGCCGGAGATTCTTCATGAATTGGAGGTTTTGCGAACCTTGCCGTATCAAGCAGGTGTTCCCATGGGAGCAGCAGCATTGCGCATCATGACACGCAGGACGCTGGAGTCTGGCAGCGAGTGGAAAGGAAATTGGCTTGATTGGATTTTACGGATTGGATGCGATCCATCGCTTCCTGCTGCCAGCGAGCCATTTGGAAAATGGTGGGGTTGCTGGCATCCGACACGCGAGGAACTGGACTGTGCTCAGCGTGGAGTGAACCGCCAAACACTAGAATACTTCATTCAATTTCTTGAAGTCAGCCTCAGAGGAACAGCCGGATATGACCAATTCGATGCACGCGCAAGATTCCTGCGTTGGCTTCATGACACCCGGAAAATTATTCGATTCAAACTGCTGCTGCACCCACGGGCGTTTCAGGCGTTGCCAGCAGCGTATCGGCAGCAGCGCCACCGAGTTGCTAAAATCGAAGGCTCAGCACAGGGGGCCAGTGTTATCGTCATGGGATGCACCGATAGCGTATGGAACTCACAGTTTTGCGATTCGCACATTCCGCAATGCATTTCCTGTGCCGGAAACGTTTCTCGAAAATCGAGCCTATTTCGATTACGCGACCTTCACTCAAGGGGCCATGCAAAGGGACACCTGCACTGGCATATGGAAAGCCCATATGGGCGACTGGATAAACGATCTGCTCTGGAAAATGAAGTGGAAGTTTCACATTGAACCACCTTGGCAATACCGCTGAGAACTCCCATGCCCCTATTCTCAGCCGCGCCCATATTCATCTGGTCTGCAAATGCCGACGGCCTTGCGATCCGCTATTCCAACCCGAAGCACTATGCAAAAGCCAAACAGGGTCGTGCCGATGAAGCCGGGCAGCTTGCCTTGATTCGGATGCAGATGCTCGCTGAGTGCGGGCAAGCGGAGGTCCAGGAAGTGGACGCGGGCATCTTCATCGCGGCGTCAGATGCCGTGCGCCTCGACATGGAAACGCGCGAAGGCTTCATGCTGCCACCACCTTGGCCGGGTGGAATGAGGTTGCAGAAAGAGGCATGGGCGGAATCACAAATTTTTGCTGCACGACTCGGCTTGGTTGAACCAGGCATAGAGGTGCGCTGGGAATGGAAACTGCGTGGACCCATCTTGGAAGTGGGTGAGGAAAGCTACCTCCCAACGACAGCTCAATACACGGCCCTGCTCGCCTTCCAGACCTGGCGCGACGCGGGCGAGCGGGAGGAGATTACCAACTTGAGTCTGCTCGCATCTTTGCGTGAAGCTCACGACGCCGACTGTCATATCAATCTTGAAAGTTCTCTGGTGGTCGCCAATGCAAAAGAACTCAGCATTGATGCACGACCTGAAGTTGGCAGCGGCGATCTCATTCTGCGCCCGGTAGTGAGTGGAGATTTCCCGGCTCTAACCGCAGACGAAATTGAGAAACGCTTTGGTCAGGTGGCGGGCGATGCGCCCCGAGTGGTGTTTCGAGTGGGGAAGACCATCGTCCTACTCAATCCGACGCAAACCCGTCGGGCACGCGCGCTTGTAGAGCGTGGACGGGTGCCAAAGGCGAAGGTGGCTGAATTTAATCTACACCCATGAAAACGATCACCATCGACCTGCCGGACGCTGTTTACAGCCATCTTCAGGACAGCGCGCGCCTGCGAGCATGGAGCTTGCCCGACTATGTCATCGAGGCGCTGAGCCGGTGGAAGCCTGCCACGACCGGGACCAAGGCCAGCCTGCGCCAGCGCTCGACGCCGCACCACGCGGGCGGCATCGTCCAGCCGCTGACCTTGGACGACGATTTGCTGGAGGAGATGCGCGATGATTCACGGGGTTGATGCGGATTTCCTCGTGGCGGTGGAGGTCAGCGGCCATGTGTTTCACGGCGAGGCCAATCTCCTGCTCGACACCCTGCTGGATTCCGGGCACACCTTCGCGCTGGCCCCGCAAACACTCGCAGAGTTCATCCATGTGGTCACGGACGCAAAACGACTGCCAGTGCCGCTCGTGATGACCGAGGCGCTAGAGCGGGCGGAGCGCCATCGAAGTCACTCGTGTTTTCCCCGATGGCACGACCGTGACAGATTTCTTTGCCCTGCTCCGCAAGCATCGGCTGGGGCGCAAGCGGCTACTGGATACCATGCTGGCCGCAACCTTCCAGCAGCTCGGCATTGGCAAGATCATCACCAACAATGATGCTGACTATCGTGTCCTCGCTGCATTCGAGATCGTTACTTACCGCCCCTGATGGGACTTAAACGCCAACGAGTTCGCGTAGCGGCGTGCCAGAGTCCGTCACAGGCCGCGGGCGCTGCAATGCGTCCATGAATTCGTGATTCGGGTCGATGCCGAGCAGGTGAAACATCGTCGCCGCCAGGTCCGGCGGCCGCACAGGCCTGTCCACCGGGAAAGCACCGATCTTGTCGCTCGCGCCAATGAGCTGACCGCCCGCGATGCCCGCACCGGCCATGGCGACGGAGAACACATTGCCCCAGTGATCGCGACCACCGCTCTTGTTGATCGAGGGCGAGCGCCCGAACTCGCCCATCACGACGACGAGCGTCTCATCGAGCAATCCGCGCGAGTGCAAATCCTGGATCAGCGCCGAATAGGCCACGTCGAACTGCGGCGCGAGCACGTCTCGCACACGCGGGGCGTTGCGCTGATGCGTGTCCCATAGCGGGCTGCCTTCATTGAAATCGCCCGGTTCGCGCGGCCAGTTCACCTGCACCAGCCGCGTGCCTGCCTCGACGAGTCGGCGCGCCAGCAGCACACTCTGGCCAAATTTGCCACGCCCGTACCGATCCCGCATCACCGCCGGCTCGCGCTCGATCTCCAGCGCCGCTCGACTGGCCTCGGAATGGATCAAATCAAAGGCCCGCTGGTGCATTGCGTCCGTTTCATTGATCAGCGGATTCGCAAGCACGGCACGAAAATTCGCGTCCATCTGCCGCAGCAGGCTACCGCGCTCGGAGAAGCGACGGTCGGTCATGCCTTCGGTCAAACTCATGCCTTCGATGCGCATGCGCTCCTCCGCCGGATTGCATTTGATGAGCTGCGGATGCCACGGAGCGCCCATGAAACCGCCATTCTGGCCCGGCCACACGACGTTGCCGTTGTTCTCGATCCGCTCCGGCAAAACGACCGATGACAGCGGTGAGCGCTCGCTAGGTTTCAGTGCCCCGACCGCCGCCGCGATGCTCGGCCAGTCGTTTCCGCTCGGCGGCACGCTCTCTGCCTTTGAAAGCGGCTCATAGCCCGTGAGCATGAAAGCGCCGCTCGTCGAGTGCGCATTGATGCCCGTCGTCATCGACCGGATCACCGCGATCTGATGCATCCGCTTCGCCGTGTTCGGCAGAGTCTCCGAGAAATGAATGCCCGGCACCGAGGTCGGGATCGATTTGAAATCACCGCGAATCTCCAGTGGTGCCTCCGGTTTCGGATCAAAGGTCTCATGCTGCGGCGGCCCGCCGCTGAGAAAGAGGATGATACAGCTCTTCGCCCGACCAAACGAACCGTCTCTGCTTTTCAGCATCTTCGCATTCAGCAACGACGGCAGCGAAAGACCCAAACATCCCAATCCGCCAACGCGAAGCCATTCGCGGCGGTTGATCGGCGTGGTTGGATGCCTTGGGATCATGGACGCTTTCAACTACGCCCAGCTTAGCGCTGCTCTCTCACACGCGATGAAGCTTGTACGGATACACTTGGTCCGCATTCCACTGACAGCCGTACAAATCGCTGGCGTCATCGACGCACACGTCATGCACGTTGCGGAAAACAGGCTGGTCTTGTAGCAGCAAGCCAACTTGATCGCCCACATACTTCGGCTGCTGTCCGCCAGGCGCTGAAACGACGCGATTGTTTTTATCGAGAATGATGATGAAGCCGCGCTCGCGCCACATGCGATAATCATTCGGTTTCATGCCAAAGCACACGCCGGAGAGCAGCAGGTCACCCGCGATCACCGGTCGGCTCATGAACGCACCCGGCAGATAGACCGAGTGCGAATATATGCCGTCGAGCTTGAACCAGTGGAACTCATTGCGAATGCGCTCCGTGCAGAGCACCAGCGGCTCCGCGCCGCGTGAGTCGATGGTCACACCATGCGCCTGCATGAACTTGCCCGCGTTCATCGC
>JBDNIB010001057.1:0-1847 GCA_041688535.1 Prosthecobacter sp. | reverse complement strand
CATCGCAAGGTTCATTGGGTAAGCGGCTGACATCACCACTATACTGAAAGATTCCCGAAGAACGGCAATCAGTTTTCTGGCTCAACCAAATGATGATTCGCGTGGCAAAGCAACCGTGCGCTTCCGTCGAGCAGGCCCGTAGTCGGGTATTCCAGCGAGTTCGGGGGGCATGGGCACCTTGTTCTTTCGGCTATAGGCTTGTTGTTGCTTCGCTGCATCCGGCACATTGGAAAAGGTGGCCCAACAGACTTTCCGATCCGGCATGAGGGGGCCACTCCAATTTGACCACAAAGAACGCAGAGTTCACAAAGATCGGTATAGGGCCTCAGCATCCGACACCCCATCTTTCTCTGTGCTCTTTGCGTTCTTTGTGGTTACAAATTCGGTCTCCATCTTCCGGCAGAGCTTGCCCTCGTCGGTCCAGCCTCGATTCAGGGAGCGGAGTTGGGGAAAGAGGTTCCAATCCCCGCCACAACCCGCGCCGTGACAGATGAAATGCCCTTTGGCTGTCCTGAGCTACAGCCGCTCCTCCAGACGTCGGATCTCCTGCTCAATGGCTGGAATGTCTTGTGCTTCGATGTGCTGGATGAGGCGATTGATGCGGTCGCGGGTTGGGTCCAGGTAGTTTTGGACATAGTCGCGGTGGGTTTCATCCATCATGCCTTCAGAGTGGAGCTGTTCTACTTTCTGGATGTAGGACTTGGAGACGGAATCAAGGTGCTCGGTGAGCTTGTGTAGCCAGCTTTTGAGGTTCTGCTGGAGTTCGGTTTGGGTGCGGTAGGATGTGGACATGCTGGAGTTCGTTGGATGTGTATTTGAGTTAGAAGCGGATGGAGCAGCTTGCGGTGCCGCCTGCACATTGATGAAGCGCACGGCGTCTTTAAAGCCGTCTTCGTAGCCGGAGTAGGCTTGCTGGAGTCGGCTCTCGGCACCTGGGAGCCAGGTGCCGGGCTTGAAGAGTTGCTTGAAGGCGTGGACGGCTAGCCGCTTGTTCTTCGACTGGCCGTCGGCTTTGCCGATGTCGTAGGCTTCTTGGTAATCGTTCTCCAGCATGGCTTGGGTTTGGTGATTGACTTCGGGTCAACGGGCGGGCATCAAGGCTGATCTCCTTTTCCTTTCGGGCGCTTGCGGCTGGCTCTCTTGGCTGCCAGTGGTGGCAGGCTCTTGATGGCTTGGTCGAAATCATCCGGCTGGGCAGCCTCCAGCGTGAGCCGCTGCTGATGGGAGGCGTCATACTGTTTTCCGGCGTGATCGGCGGCCAGTTCATGCGAGATCCGCCCGGCGTGGGTAAGGATGTCGCGGTCGTTGATCGTCATGAAGCTGTCCAGCTTGCTGATCCAGTCGGCCATGCGCATCGGGACGCGGCGCATGGCCTGACCCGTGGCGAAGACGAGGTATTGCTCCACCAGATTGTTTAGGGCGGCTAGTTCGTTCTCCCCGAGGTAGTTCTTGGCGATGGTCACGTCCTCCTTCCGCACCTTGGCTCCGCGCCAGTTCGTCAGCCCCATGTGTGGCTTGCGGCTGTCGAAGCGGCTCACGATAATCTCTGCTGCCGTCTGGCCGGTGATGGCCCAGTGCAGCTTGTTCTGCACCGTTTTGAAGAACGTGAGGCTCGCGTCGGTCGTCGGGTCATAGTCCAGGCTGGTGGCGTAGATGTCCGTGATCTTCTGGTAGAAGCGTCGCTCGGAGGTCCGAATGTCCTGGATGCGACGGAGCAGTTCCTCGAAGTAGTCGAAGGGCAGGTCGGGGTTTTTCAGCCGCTCATCATCCAGCACGAAGCCCTTCACGATATACTCCCGCAGCTGCTGCGTGGCCCAGATGCGGAACTGCGTGGCCACCTTGCTCTT
>JBDNIB010001056.1:0-1964 GCA_041688535.1 Prosthecobacter sp. | reverse complement strand
TGTTCTTGGTATGGCTAAAATGTCTGGCATCTTTTTTCGAATACCTCGAAGGTTACTACAGCACCCACCGCAAACACTCGGCGCTCGGATACAAAACGCCAAGCCAGTTCGAAGCCCAGATTCACTCAGCAAACTAAACCACAAAACGGTCCAAAAATCAGTTGTACCTCAGGCCGCTCTGGTGGAAGTAAACGGACCTTGCTATCTGTTTTCCGACAACTCTCCATGCAACAACACCACATCCGTTTAATTTTACACATCGTGGGCCTGTGCCTGAGTGGTGTGTTCACCAGTCACGACGTTCAGGCTACGGTTATACCCTATCCTCTTGCAGCGGGCGATATAGCCAGTAGCGACTTCACGGTAAAGGTCAACGGCACGCCCATCGAGGCTTGCAGCACGGTGATGAATGTCGGTTATGCGCACTTTGCGTTCACCGGCACCGTGAAGGTGGAAATCACTGCGCGGGAGGCGATCTCGACCTTCGATGTCAGTCCGCATCGCCATGGCCTTCAGGCAAAGGCGGAAGGCAGCACGCTCTCCTTTGAACTGTCACAGCCGAGGCAGCTGCATCTTTTGGTGAACAAGCTCCCGCGCTTCTTCCTCTTTGCCGAGGCGCCTGAAATGGAACTGCCGAAGACCGGTGTGTTTGATCTCACGCAGCTCGGGGTGACGAGTTCACCAGACGCGGTGCAGACCGCAGCGATCCAGCGGGCCATTGACGATGTCGCCGCAAAAAAGGGCCTGCTATTCGTGCCGCCAGGCATCTACCGCACCGGTGAGTTGCGGATGAAAAGCAACCTCACGCTGCATCTGGCAGCTGGTGCCATTCTCAAAGGCACGGGCAGCCTTGCCGATCATCCGGTGGGTGAGTTTGGCACGCAGTTCATCCATTTCATCGACTGCGAAAACGTGCGCATCGAAGGACGCGGCGTGATCGACGCACAAGGCCGTGCTTTGCGGCTGTCAGGCGAGAACGCCTCCGCCAGCCGCAGCAAGTTGATCCGCTCCTTCCGCGCCAGAAACCTCGTGGTCGAAGATGTCATTCTGCGCGATTCTGGGACTTGGGGCGTGCATCTCATCGAGTCGGAAAACCTGCGCTTCACGGGCGTCAAACTCATCTCCAACACGATCTACGACGATCCCGGCTTCCCGTGGGAGACGAACACGGACGGCTTCGATCCCGACAACTCCTCGCAGGTGCTCATCGAACGGTGCTTCATCAGCAGCAACGACGACTCCATCGCTGTGAAGCTGCAACACGGCACACGGCGCGACATGACGGGCATCGTGTTTCGCGACAACGTGTGCTGGACGGTCAAATCCGCGCTCAAGATCGGCAGCGAGGTCTATGAAAAGAAGCTGAGCAACGTGCTCTTTGAAAACAACGAGGTCATTCACGCGGATCGCGGCATCGTCGTCTATGCCTACAGCGGTGCGGAGATTGAGGACACGCGCTGGATCGGCAATCACTTCGAGTTCATCGGCGGCGACATCAAACGCATGGGCATCGAGATCAAAATTCAGGCCGAGGAAGGCAAAAGCCGCATGCGTGACGTGCTCCTCCAAAACAACACATTCGAACACGAGGCCGAGAAACCTTCCCGGCTGCAAGGTTTGGACCCCGAACATGAGATCAGCGGTGTGACCATCGACAACCTCGTAATCTCAGGCAAAAAGCGCCTCAGTGCCGAAGACGCGCGCATCGAGATCAAGAAGCACGTTAGCGGCGTGACGTTTCGTTGACGGTCCGACGATGACTGTCTGGACTTCGAAAGGCACCACACTTACCGAAGATAAGCCGACCTGTGGGGACAGACCCCCGCCCCACTGCCATTTAGTTTAGAAGACACACTTTTTGATGGCACGTTGGTAGTGATAAGATCGCGCGATGACTTGAGGACGTCGCGGCGCATGACGTCGGCTGCGTTGAGTCACCGGGGAAGCCATAAACAAAGAGTGCA
>JBDNIB010001055.1:0-6867 GCA_041688535.1 Prosthecobacter sp. | reverse complement strand
TCGCCGACAAGCTGGACGAGCTGATCAATGCGCTGCGGCGGTGATGTGGAGCGCGGATGAATATGGAGCGCCGACGAGTCGTCGGCAGGGGAAAGGCGACGATTCGTCGCCACTCCATCGGGGGGATTGGTCGATCAACCGCGTCCGCTGACGCCTGCTGGCTTCTTTGGTTTCTTCTCGGCCTTGGGTTTGGCTTCACGCGGTGGGAACTCCCAGCTCATGATGCGTTTCTCGCCGGGGGTGCAGACGAGGAAGGTGCTGAAGGGGCGGCCGCGTTTGGAGATCATGCCGGCGATCAGCGCGGTCTTGCCATCGGCGAAAAATTCGTGGGCGTTCTCTGGCGTGATGTCTTTCTGGCAGAGTTTCTTCGGCAGGCGGGCGTTGCACTTGCTGGTTTCAGTGGCGTTGATTTTGCACTGGTAGGCGTCGGGCGTGTCGTAGATTTTTTCACCCTTGCGGCCTTTTTTGGCGCACACGGGGCAGTCGGCGATGACGGGGCATTCATCCCATTCGATGCTGTCAGGATCGGTGCCATCGCCAAAGACGAAGGCGATCTTCATGTCGTCCTTGATTTGCAGCGTGGCGCTGAAGTCCTTGCCCTTCTTGCTGCGGAAGCCTTCGAGCGGGCCCAGCACGCGGGTCTCGATGAGCGTGCGGAGTTCGTCCTCCGACATCGCACGACCGGCCACGTTTTTATAGACGCGCACTTTGCACTTCGGATTTTTGCAGCCGTAGAACTCCTCGGTCTGTTTGTAGCCTTCGGTGCTGCCGCAGACACCGCAGGTGGCCTTGAACTCGGGATACTCCTTGTCCTTCGCGGCTTTGGAGTAGGCCTTGGTCTTTTCCACGACCTGGTTGGTCATGAAGCGGATGTCGCGCATGAAGCTGGCGCGGTCGAGCTCACGCTGCTCCATCTGGCGCAGCTTGTACTCCCACTGGCCGGTCATTTCGGGGGAGCTGAGCGCGGGGATGCCGATGGCGTTGATTTGATCAATGAGAGCGAGGCCCTTTGCGGTCACATGCATGTCACGCTGCACGCGCTCGAGATAGCGGTCCATGATGAGACCTTCGATGATGGCGGCCCGCGTCGCGGGGGTGCCGAGTCCGCGCTCGCTCATGGCTTCGGCGAGTTCCTCGTCCTCGACGAATTTCCCCGCGCCTTCCATGACGGAGAGCAACGTGGCTTCCGTGTAGCGTGGCGGCGGCTTGGTCTGATGCTCATTCACCTCGACATCGAGCGTGCGGGCGGTGTCGCCGGTGTTGGCGGAGACGAGCAGTTTGGCGGCGTCTTCACCGCCCTCGGCGGCTTCTTCGGCGGCTTTTTTGCCATAGACGCTGAGCCAGCCGGGTTCCTTGAGCACCTTGCCGTTGCTCTGGAAGGCATCTTTGCCGACGCGGGTGATGCGGACGGTCACTTCAAACTCTGCTGCCGGGAAAAACACGGCGACAAAGCGGCGGGCGACCATGTCGAAGAGTTTCTGCTCGGCTTCCGGCAGTTCCTTCGGCGGAATCAAGCCGGTGGGGATGATGGCAAAGTGATCGCTGACCTTGCTGCTGTCAAAAATGCGTTTGTTTTGCCTGACCCAGCCTTTGTCCAGCGCGGTGGCGGCGTGCGTGCCTAGTTCATGCGGCAGCGCGTCCTGTTTGCGGCTGTCGTGGCTGGCAAAAGTTTTGAGCGTGTCCGTCACGGTGCCGAGATAATCTTCCGGCAGGTGGCGTGAGTCGGTTCGCGGATAGGTGAGCACTTTGAACTTCTCATAGAGTGCCTGCGCGATTTGCAGCGTGCGGCGGGCGGAGAAGCCGAAGCGGTTGCTGGCCTCACGCTGCAAACTGGTCAGGTCATAGAGCAGCGGGGCGGCCTGACGGGTCGGTTTGGTGGTCTGCTCGATCTTGCCGGGCTTGCCGTTGCAACGGTCGGCGATGGCCTGTGCAGTGCCTTGATCCCAGAGACGCTCAGCCTTTTTGTGCTCGTCGTTCTCGTCTTTTTTGAAGCTTTCATCAATCCAGCGGCCGGAATAACGGCCTGCGGTCACTTCAAACAGCGCGATGGCCTCAAAATAGGTGCGCGGCACAAAGGCGGCGATGTCACGCTCTCGCTGGGCGAGAATGGTCAGTGTGGGCGTCTGCACCCGGCCTGCGGGCGTGAGGCGGAAACCGCCGTGGCGGGAGTTCAGCGCGGTGAGAGCACGCGTGGCGTTGATGCCGATGAGCCAGTCGCTTTCGCTGCGGCATTTCGCGGCATCGGCCAGCGGTAGCATGTCGGCATCGCCTCGCAGGTGCTTGTAGGCCTCCAGAATGGATCCCTGCGTCATGGACTGCATCCACAGGCGCTTGATGGGCTTCTTGGTGCCGGTGGCATCGACGATGTAACGAAAGATCAGCTCACCCTCGCGCCCGGCATCGCAGGCATTGATGAGGGCGTCCACATCCTTGCGTGTGATCAGTTTCGCGAGCAGGCGGTAACGCTCGGCGCTTTGCTCGATGGGGTTCAACTCGAACTCCTCCGGCAAGATCGGCAGGCTGGTGAAGCCCCAGCCGATTTCCTTGCCGTTCACCATGGGCATACTGAGTTCCAGCAAGTGGCCGACGGCGGAGGAGATCACATGCGTTTCGTTCTCGTACCAGTCCTTTTCTTTGGTGAAAGACTTCATGCCGGGCGCTTTGGCCAGGGCGCGGGCAAGATCGGCTGCAACACTGGGCTTCTCGGCAATAATCAGGGTTTTAGGCATGTGCGTGTGAACAGGTTTGGGCGAAAAAAGAGGCTACTTAAGGGATGCTTTCGGCCCAGATGTCAAGGCGGGCGCGTTTTGAGCTGCAAAAGTCGCTCGCTGTTCAATCATACGCACAGCAGCGACACGGCGACGTTGCCGCCGAAGCAAACATCCACGTCGGAGCCTGGATCACGCGGACGTGAGGCGTAGGCGGCGCTGTAGAGGTAGCCGTGCTCGGTTTGATCATAGGCGACGTTCAGTGGCGAGTGCGCTGGCTCGCAACGCTGGCGGCGGGGCAGGGCATCCGCGCCAGGAGGCAGGTGGGGCAAATTAACGTTCCAAAAAGAGCGGGGCAGGGACTCCTGCTCGTGTAATTCCGTTAAAATCTGGGCGATCCAGGCCGCTGTGCGCTGCCAATCGACCGCCAAATCGCGAATCAGGTAATGGGACAGCGCGATGGAGCGAACGCCATGATACGCGGCCTCCCGGGCGGCGGCGACGGTGCCGGAGATGACGATGTCCTGCCCCATGTTGCCGCCCGCATTGATGCCGGAGAGGACGAGATCGGGGCGCACATCGAGCGCGAACAAGGCTAGCCGCACGCAATCTGCCGGGGTGCCGTGAACGGCGTGGCGGTTCGCTGCGAGTGTCGCCACTTGCAGCGGTTGATGCGTGGTGACGCGATGGCCGCACTGGCTTTGCTCCTGGGCTGGAGCGACGATGGTGACCTGCCAGCCGAGCTGCCGCGCCGCCTGCTCCAATGCCTGCAATCCAGGCGCGGCGATGCCGTCGTCATTGGTGAGGAGGACGCGCATCACTTCACGCGAGATCGAGGATCACCTTGCCCTGCCGCGAGCCTTCTTGGGAGCGGGTGATGGCGCGTTTGAATTCCTCCAACGGCACGATTTCATCAATGGCGGTGACGAGCAGGCCCTTTTCCATGAGGGCGGTGAGGGGTTCCAGCACTTCGTAGAGTTCAGGAGTGCTGGCATTTTCAAACCATTGCGTGATCCACATGCCGCGAAGCTGGAGGTTTTTGAAGATGAGGAATTTGTTCGGCACTTTGAGGCTGCGGCGGCTCATGGCACCGTAAGTGACCATGATGCCGTTCGGCGCGAGCAGGTCCATGAGGTGAATGGCGCTGTCGCCACCGACGGCGTTCGTGGCGAGCATCACTGGATCGTCCCCGACAATGCGTTTGGCCTCCGCCAAGCCTTCGGCGGTGTCGAGCACGACGGCGTCCGCGCCGAGACCCTTTAGTTCATCAAACAACTCGGTACGACGGACGAAATTGATCGTGCGCAGGCCGAAGTGCTGCGCGATTTGAATGAGGGCGCGGCCCACGCCGGAATTGGCGGCGTTTTGCGCCACCCACGCGCCTTTTTCGAGCGTGGTGTAGTGCTTGAGCAGCAGCCAGGCGGTGACGGGATTGATGCGCAGCATGCTGGCCTGCACTTGATCAATTTGCGGCGGCAATTTGGCGAAATGACGCTCCGGCGCGGTGAGATGCTGGGTCCAGCAACCAGCACCGAGCAGCGGGATGACGACATCGCCTTGTTTCAAAGAGGTGACGTCGCTGCCGACTTCCTCCACTTCGCCACAACCCTCGTGGCCGGGGATGCAGGGTGGCGTGGCGGCGCGGCCATAGGTGCCTTCGATAAAATTGAGATCGGCTGGATTGACGGGCACATAGCGCATGCGCACCCGGACCTCATGGCCCTCTGGCGGAGTGAGGGTGCGTTCTTGAAGTTGGAGAACTGCGGCAGGGTTGCCGGTTTGATCGAATTGAAGGAAGCTAGACATGCGGGGAAGGGACGAGGGCAGAATGTTGAATGACGAATGACGGCAATGCCATCAGCGTTTGCGGCAGCGGACGATTTTCCAGGCAGGCTTGCCTCAATCTTTGACGGCCATGCGTGCCGCTGTGACGAGTTGCATGAACAACTCGCGCTGCTCCCCCAGCGCTTTTACGCGATCTTCTGCCTTGGAGTGTGCTTCAAGACAGACGAAGCCCTCGTAGTCGGCCGCGACCAACAGCTTGGCGAGTTTGTCATACGGATAGTCGCCCGCATTGACCTCACGGATGTGAACGGTGCGGCCCAGATAGTCCTGCACCTTGGCGAAGTTGGCCGTGATGCCGTCACCGGCGAGGTCGGCGGCGTTGGAGTTCCAGCAGACGCGCACGTTGTCGCGTGCGGCGGCTTGCATGATGGTCTGCACATGGCCGAGGTCGGAGGTTTCCTTGCCATGCACTTCGAGGCGGATTTCCTGACCGAAGCCGATGGCATGGTCGCCGAGTTCAGCCAGTGCCGCGCCGATTTGAGCCAGAGTTTTCTCCACCGGCACGTCCTTGGGCAGCGCGTTCGGCTTCACCTTCACGCCGGTGCCGCCGATGTCGTGGCTGAGTTTGAGGTACTCCTTGGCTCCGGCGATGTTTTTCGCCAGTTCATCGGCCATGGGGGAATGAAATTCAAAATTGGTGCCCATGCCGAGCACTTTGACCGGTGAGTCATCGAAACGACGGCGCACCTCCTTGCGTTGCTCGGGAGACATGGTGATGTCCACCTTGTGCGCATGCTCGATTCGCAGTTCGACGGCATGCACTTTCGCGGTCTCGCAGTTTTGGATCAACGTGGGCAGATCCCAGTCGGCACCCCACATGTAGGTGACGAGGCCAAACTGGATGTTTTCACCTTTGTAGGTGAGCTTGGAGTCGGCAGCGAAGGCCGAGGCGGCACCGGCTCCGAGGACGGTGTGGAGGAAATGACGGCGGGAAGACATGGTGCAGACTTAACGCCCAGCGGGGGCGGTTCATTGCACCGTCAAATACGGCAAAGTGTCATTGCTCCTCCTGGGCTGCCTTTTGGGCTGCTATGTCCTTGCGGCGAAAGCCCTGAATGTGGCCGTTGCCTTTGTAGAGGTAGATTTTTTTGACATCCTCCAGCCGCATGATCACCCAGGGGGAGAGGATGTTGCGGCCGTTTTTGGTGAAGACAATATTGTCGGCCAAGTGAACGCAGGAGTGGAAGGCGTCCCCGGTGTCGTTGTCCAGGAAGAACAGGACGTCACCGTATTGGTAGGGAGCTTCCACCGGGGTGAACTGCTCCAGCACCTGGCTGGTGGCCAGCCGGGCGTCCAGCAGATATTCATGCGGTTCGTAATTGAAGAAATTGAGCGAGGTCCAGTGGCAGTCCGGCATGACGCCATGTTTGGCCATGTCCAGGCCAGGATAGGTGTAGAGCAGCTTGCGGGTGAGCGCGGGCAGGATGTGTGCAATGCCGAGATCATCAACCCCGTCGAGTTCGATGATTGACTGGATCAACGGCTCCAAATCCTTGCGGCGGATGCCGACACCGAAGCTCCAGTACTTGATGATTTCCTCGGCATTGGAGGTGTGGTCTAGCTTGAGGCGGATCATCAAGTTGCGGGTGCGGGTACATGCCTTGAAGATGGCCCGCGCCTCGGCGTCTGACTGCGCGTAGTTCAGCAGCGCGGGGATGTCGCTGAAGGCGGTGGTCTCACCACGCGCATAACTCAGCTTGTTGATTTTTTGAATGATCTCCGGCCGTAGCTTGCTGCTCTTGTACCATTCCTCGATAGTGGTGCCGATGATGAGCACCGGGTCTGCCTGATACTCATTCTCAGGGTACTTGGCCAGTTCGGTGTAAATCGTGGCACGGGTTTCGGGGGAAATGGATTCCAACTCCGCCAGTGGCGGGAAAAGGTGAATCATTGAACCGTCTTTCACCAGCCGACCTTTTGAGAGAAGCGTCTCAATAAGCGCGGCGGAGAGGCCTGTTTTGGCAAACATTCCCGGCAGATTGGCGAGTTCAGAGGAAGGAAAGGTCCAGCGCGGCGTCGGACTGGGCAGCGGAAAACTCTCCACAAGGCTCTGGGGAGCCTCCAGATAGATGTAAGCACACAGCAGTCTGCCCCAGGGGCCGGGGTTTGCCTCGAAAACGGAGGGCGCAAGAGGTGCCTGCGGGGTGAGGGAGTCCTGGCCCAAAGGTGGGTTTTTGCTACCGCCCAGAATGACGCCAAGCTCCTCGGCGCTGGTGATCTGGGCCGGGGAATGGGACGTGAAAAACAAGCAGGAGGCCAGGCTGACAAAAGCCATGGAAAGTGGGGACAAGCGGGGCCGGTACGGCGGGGGGAT
>JBDNIB010001054.1:0-3436 GCA_041688535.1 Prosthecobacter sp. | reverse complement strand
CGCATGGGATTCGCATTCCGGTTTGCAGAAGAATCACTCCACTCTCGCGCAGCAGGTGGACAAGCCGATCTCTGGCCTCCTCAAAGACCTCAAGCAACGCGGCATGCTCGACGACACGCTCGTCGTTTTCGCCACCGAGTTCGGTCGCACGCCGGGCACCCAGGGCAGCGACGGACGCGATCATCATCCGTATGGCTTCAGTGTTTGGATGGCTGGTGGCGGCACCAAGGGCGGCACGAGCCACGGCAGCACCGACGAACTCGGCTTCCACGCCGTCGAACATCCGCACTACGTCACCGACGTGCATGCCACGATCCTGCATCTGCTCGGCCTGAACCCGCACAAGCTGGAGATCCCCGGCCGTAAACGTCTGGAGCGCGACTTTGGCAGGTTGATCCCCCAGATGCTGGCATAGGCGACCGAGGGTGCGAAAATTCCTGAATATAGGCTTGCCAGAGCGTCGTTAATCCCGGTAGCATCCCCGCCATGAAGCATGCCCTTCTTCTCCGCATCGGGGTCGCGACGTTGCTCGTGGCCGTTTCGTCATCACTCATGGCCGCCACTGGCGACACTGAATGGAAAAAAGTTGAGGCGGCTCTCGCCGCAGTCAAGCAACCCAAGGTGAAGCCCAAATCGCGCGCGGAGGCGATCGCAAATCTCAAAGTCGGCCTACAGGAACTCGACGCGGCTTTTGCGGCAGCGATGAAGGCATCCACCACGAATCCGGTGCGCTGGAGTGTGGCCGTTTACAATGCGAAGATCGAAAAATCCCGTGTCATCGTCGGCGCACCGCCCGTCGAGAACCTGACTGCGGAACTGGAGGCACTGGTCAAGGCTGCCGATGCCAGCGCCGAGGACAAGACTGCGGCGGAGAAGACGCTCAATAGCATCAAGTTCATCGCGGAACTCAAATCGAAGCCTCTGGATCTCAAATTCACCGCCGTGGACGGTCGCGAGGTCGATCTGGCGAAAATGCGCGGCAAGGTCGTGCTCATTGATTTCTGGGCCACCTGGTGCGGGCCATGCATCGTGGAACTGCCGAACGTGCTGAAGGCTTACAAGGAGCTGCATCCCAAAGGCTTCGAGATCGTCGGCATCTCGCTCGACTCGGACAAGGCCAAGCTGGAAAAATTCGTGGCAGAAAAAGGCATGGAGTGGCCGCAGTTCTTCGATGGCAAAGGCTGGAAGAATGAGGTCTCCACCAATTTCGACATCCATTCCATCCCGGCCATGTGGCTGGATCAAAACGGCATAGTCGTGGACACCGCCTCACGCGGCGGCCTCGAAGAGCGGGTGGCGAAGCTCATGAAGTAGTGCGTCGCCGCCTGGTATCATATTGGATTAAAATCCAGTAAACTGGAAATTAACATTTGCCAGTTTACCGGGAATGCATCCAATATGCCGCCATTACTATGAAAGCTCTCGTCAAGGCGAAATCTGAACGCGGATTGTGGCTCCAGGATGTCCCGGAACCGCAGGTCGGCATCAATGATGTCCTCATCAAGGTCCGCAAAACAGGCATCTGCGGCACGGACCTGCACATCTACAAATGGGACGCCTGGGCGCAGAAGACGATTCCAGTGCCGATGGTCGTGGGGCATGAGTTTGTTGGCGAAGTCGTCGCCGTCGGCTCCAACGTGGCGGATTTCCATCCCGGCGAAATCGTGAGCGCCGAAGGGCACGTCGTCTGCGGTCGCTGCCGCAACTGCCTCGCGGGTCGGCGTCATCTTTGCAAAGACACCGTCGGCATCGGTGTGAACCGCACGGGTGCGTTTGCGGAATACATCAGCGTGCCGATGACGAACGTCTGGCATCATCGCGATGGCGTGGATGAAGAGGTCGCGAGCATCTTCGACCCCTTCGGCAACGCTGTTCACACCGCGCTGGCCTTTGAGTGCCTCAGCGAGGACGTGCTCATCACCGGAGCTGGTCCCATCGGCATCATGGCGATTCCCGTGGTGAAACACGCGGGTGCGCGGCATGTCGTCATCACCGATGTGAATGAGTATCGCCTTAATCTGGCGCGTCAGATGGGCGCAACGCGTTCGGTGAACGTGACAACCGAGAAGATCGCGGACGTGCAGAAGGAACTCGGCATGAAGGAAGGCTTCGACGTAGGCCTCGAAATGAGCGGCAACGCCGCCGCCTTTCGCAGCATGATCGACAACATGTGCCACGGCGGTAAGATCGCCATGCTCGGCATCCCCAGCGAGCAGATCGCCATCGACTGGAACAAGGTCATCTTCAACATGCTCACCATCCACGGCATCTATGGCCGTGAGATGTACGAAACCTGGTATCAGATGAGTGTGATGCTTGAAAGCGGTGTAAACATTAAGCCCGTCATCACCCACCGCTTCCACTACACCGACTTCGAGCAGGGCTTCGCCGCCATGGAATCCGGCAACTGCGGCAAAGTGGTGCTCGATTGGGCGAGCTAGAAAGTAGTCCCGGACTTTAGTCCGTCAGAATCAATCATCCCATCCATCAGGCTATAATCCACAATTTCTCTTCCGATCATGAAGTACATCATATCTCTCGTTGTCGCCTTTGGGCTGCTGCTCACCGCCCACGCCGAATTGAGCGTGCTGGCTTCCACCGCTTACACGGAGCCCGACTTTGGCGGGGTCACGATTGCAAAGGACAAGGGCATCACCGGCTGGAAGGAGAAGAACCAGCGGGTGCTGTGGTTCGGCGAGATCAAAACGCCGGGCAAGCTCAGCACTGTCATCAAGGCGCGCGGTGATTATGGCCGCAAACTGCGGCTCACCGTCGGGGAGCAAAGCCTTGAGGCCACGATCAAGGAAGGTGAGGCGGCTTTTGGCGAATTTGAGATCGCCAAGCCGGGTTATGTCCGCTTCGAGTTGAACAAAGCCGCTACGCGGCGAGGTGGTTCGGGGGTGGGGTGAGATGAAGGATGCGTGAGCATTTTCGCGGGCTTTATGGGCGCTGTTTTAGCACCTTGGGGGCCTATGTTCAATCCTCATCTCTCCCCTCGTCGGTTGCTTGCAGCCGTGCATTCGACCTCTTCGCCCTCCGTGGGTGTTGAAGCCAACGCCAAGTCTAACACCCAGCCTACGCCGCCGCGTTTGCCACGGCATGTGCCCATTCGCAGTGGCAAGGAGTATACCGATCCTCTGCATTACGATCACGCGTGGCCTTCGATGGCGCAGTTCGCCCGCGTGCTGGCGCTGCGCTATGATTCGCTGCGCACGCGTCACTCTTACTACCGGCAGTTGCGTTTGCTCAGTGCGCACTTCGCGGGTGATCCGGCTGTGCTCACCGAGGAGCAGTTGCGCGACTACCAAGCCTTTGAACAAAAGTTCCGCGCCCGCGAGGGTGAAATCCTGATGCCCAACCCTTGGCAGACGATTGAGGCTATGAAAGTCGGCTACCACGTCATCGCGATGTGGGGTGACGCCGAGGATTTCAGGGG
>JBDNIB010001053.1:0-10662 GCA_041688535.1 Prosthecobacter sp. | reverse complement strand
TTGTAGAACTGCGAAAAGCGCAGCCCCTCTGCCGCCAGGCGGTCGAGGTTCGGCGTCTGAATCTCCCCGCCATAGCAGCCGAGATCGGAGAAGCCCATGTCATCGGCCATGATGACGATGAGGTTGGGCCGCTCGGCGAATGCCGCAGGCAGAACGCAGAGTGACACGAGCAGCGCATGGATGAACTTCATGGCCGAGATAACGGTCGCGCAGCCACCATCTGTGAAATCATTTTGCGGAACCGTTCCCAAGTCCGCTGGCCTGTGGCCGGCCTTCAGCTTTTCAATCCCTCTTGTGCCTTCTTCGACAGCGCAGCGACCACGAGCTGATACGAATGCTCGACCAGCTCGCGCACCAGCTTCGGCGGCAGGCTGCCATCCAGCACCACAGTGTTCCAGTGCTTCTTGTTCATGTGCCAGCCGGGCTTGATGGCCTTGTGCTCATCGCGCAGCTCGATGGCGCGTGAGGGATCGCACTTGAGGTTGATCCGCGCCGGAAAATCCTCCGGCACGGTGACAGCGAACATCTTGCCAGCGACTTTGTAAACGAGCGCCTCCGGCCCAAAGGGCGTCGTTTCCTCCGTGCCGGGCAGGCTCAGGCAATGGGCGATGACATCGGGCAAGTCCATGACCGCATGATGCGGCAGCCCGGCCGCCACGCAAATAGTTCAATAGGGCCATCCGCTCCGTTAATTCCGGTGCCTCAAGCTGGTATTTTCAAGCCATCTGCGATCTCACACCAGCATCAGCGCTGGGTTTTCCAGCAGCTTGCGCATTTCCGCGAGGAAGGTGGCGGCGACGGCACCATCCACGACGCGGTGGTCGCCGCTGAGGCCGACCCACATGCGCTGACCGGCGACGATCTGGCCCTTGTCGTTGACGACGGGCGTGGTGCGGATACTGCCGATGGCGACAATCGCCGCCTGCGGCGGATTGATGATGGCGGCGAACTGGTCAATGCCATACGCACCGAGGTTCGAGACGGTGATGGTGCCGCCGGCGTAGTCGTCGGGACTGAGTTTTTTGTTCTTGGCCTTGCCGGCGAGATCTTTGACGCCCTGGCTGATTTCGAGCAGGGTTTTCTTCTCCGCCTGCTTGATGACGGGCGTGACGAGGCCGTCGTCAATGGCGATGGCGACGCTGAGGCCAATGGATTTGAACTTCACAATGGCATCGCCATCCCACGCGGCATTGATTGCGGGCTGGGCCTGCGCGGCACGGATGACGGCCTTGAGGACGAAATCGTTGACGGAGTATTTGTTGCCGCCGGATTTTTCGCTGGTGGCGTTCAAATGCGCGCGGAATTCCATGAGCGGTGCGGCATCGACTTCCATCTGGAGATAGAAATGCGGGATCTGCGTCTTCGAGGCAAGGAGACGCTCGGCGATGATGTTGCGCATGCTGCTGGTGGCGACGCGCTCATCATCTGGGCCGACCACGGGACGAATGGTCGGAGTGGCGGCAATGCGGCCACCGGCACCGCCGACGGGGGCATTTTCAACATCTTCACGCACAATACGACCGCCAGGACCGGAGCCGACGAGGGCGCTGAGATCCACGCCGCGCTCTGCGGCGATCTTTTTGGCAAGCGGGGAGGCTTTGACGCGGACGTTGGCGTTCCCTGCGGCAGCGCGGCGGGTGTGCTGCGGTGCCTGCGGCAGGCGCGGGCCAGCACTGGCGGCTTTTGCGGCACCACCAGTGGGTTTTTTCTCGGCAGCGGGGGCCGGGGCGGCAGCAGCCTGGGCTTTGGCGATGATTTCGTCGATGTTCGCGGGCGCGGCCTCGTCTTCTTCGAGAACTAGGGCCAGCGGGGCACCGAGCGGGATCTTGCCGCCGGGTTGGGCGATGATTTTATGCAGGACACCTTCAAACGGGCTGGCGTACTCCATGGTGGCCTTGTCGGTCTCGATGTCGGCGACGGCTTTGCCGACGGTGATTTTGTCACCTTCCTTGACGAACCATTTGGCGAGGGTGCCCTCGGTCATGGTGTCGCTGAGCTTGGGCATTTCGATGAGTTTGGGCATGGCGGGAAAGGGTTAAGGACGGGGTATTTCGAGGTCTTTGCAGATTTTGTTCACAAGGAAGTCGTTAATCTCACGATGGCGCCGGCACAGCGGAGCTTTTGCGGGTGGCACGGTTGACGTACACCGAATGGTTGCCGCCTTCACGCAGAAATTCACAGCCGTGGTCATGCAGGTGTCGGAGGAGGTCACGCAGTTTCACGCAGCGGCGAGGAGAAGCGTTTCACGATGCACTTTATCGCCGCCGATCTCCTCCTCGGCGAGCATGCGGTTGGCCTCCATGACCAGCTCGATGGCCTCACGCAGGTTGACGCGGGCCTCATCTAGGGTCGCGCCCTGGGTGTTGGCTCCAGGCAGCTCCTCCACGAAGCCGATGTAGCCTTCCGGCACCTTTTTGAAGACCTGGGTGAATTGCATGACGGTGCGAGCTTAGCAGATGCTGAGCGCCTTGGCGACGACGACCTCGGCGGTCGGGAGCTGGAGGGCCTCAAGTGGCGGGCTGTAAATAGCGGGCGCGTCTAGGCTGCACACGCGCTGCACGGGGGCGTCGAGTTCGTCGAAAATGCGCTCCTGGATCATGTAGGCGATCTGGGCTCCAATGCCGCAGTAGGGTTTATTTTCCTCGACGTAGATGGCGCGATGCGTTTTCGCGACGGAATCCAGAATGGTGTCCTCGTCCAGCGGGCGGATCGTGCGCAAATCGACGACTTCGGCGCTGATGCCGTGCTCTTCTTCGAGGATTTTGGCGGCTTCGAGACAGGTGATGACCGCCTTGCCGTGGGCGATGAGGGAGATGTCTGTGCCTTCACGTTTCACGTCGGCTGAACCCAGCGGGATGAACAGCTCGCCATCGGGCAATTCGTCATTGGCCGGCACATCCCATTCCATGCCATAAAGAATGGTGCTCTCCATGAACATGACGGGGTCATTGTCACGAATGGCAGCCTTCATGAGGCCCTTAGCATCGTAGGCGTTGCTGGGGCAGACGCACTTCATGCCGGGAAAGCTCGCCAGGATATTTTCTGGCGTGTGGGAATGGGTGGCACCCACGCTGGTGCCGCCGTTGGCCGGGCCGCGAATGACGATGGGGCAGTTGATTTTTCCACCGCTCATGTAGCGCACCATCGCGCCATTGTTGACGATTTGGTCCCAGGCCACAGTGTAAAAGCTCCAAAACATCAGCTCCATGACCGGCCGCACGCCGAGCATGCTGGCACCGATGCCCATGCCGATGAAGCCGGCCTCGCTGATCGGGGTATCCACGAGGCGTTTGTCGCCCCACTTTTCCCACAGCCCCTGCGTCACTTTATAGGCACCGTTGTACTGGGCGACTTCCTCCCCCATGACCACGACCATGGGGTCGCGGGCGATTTCTTCATCGAGGGCTTCACGGATGGCGTCGCGGTAGGTGATTCGGCGGGGCATGGCAGTTTTTCGGGGGCCGAGTAATTCGGGGCGGGGCAGGGCGGTGTCAAGCGGGCGGGTTTGCGGAAGCCGGATGATTATTTCGCCCTACAGCGTCCGGCCAAAATAATCACCAAGCCTCAGAAAGCGTGAAATATGCCGGGATCACGCGTGTTTTGTTAGGAAATCCTGATATTTTTTGGAAATGCTATTGACGCGACCCTCAAAGTTTAGTTCAACGGGGGCTGTAAATTCACCCATTGTGCCACTCCTCCCCGGTTTAACCTTCTTTTCTGGCCGCAAACTTGCTCAAAAAAAACGAGCAAAGTCCAAAAGGTCGGCTATTCTCGCGACCCCCTGCGTCCTAGCCGGGGGCAAAGACTTGGCTCTTTGCATCGTATTACCCACATAGAATCTCAATATGGAACTCGACGGAGGCATTAAGATTTACCTGCGTGAAATCGGCAAGACTGACTTGCTGACTCCCGACCAGGAGGTCGAGCTTGCCGAACGCATCAAGCGCGGCGACCCCGAAGCCCGTTCGCACATGATTCGTGCGAACTTGCGCCTCGTGGTGAAGATCGCCCAAGACTACGCCAACTACGGCCTGCCGCTTCTCGACCTCATTTCCGAAGGCAACATCGGTCTCATGAAGGCCGTGGAGCGCTTCGACCCGAACAAGGGTGGCAAGCTTTCAACCTACGCCGCCTGGTGGATCAAGCAGTCCATCAAACGCGCCCTCGCCAACCAGTCCAAGACCATCCGTCTGCCTGTCCACATGGTGGATAAAATCAGCAAGATGCGTCGCGTGGCCATGTCCATGTCCGAGGAACTCGGCCGTGAACCGACGGATGACGAGCTCTCCGAGGAAATCGGCATTGATCGTGCGAAACTGAGCCAGCTCAAGGTCGCCTCCATGCGTCCGGCCTCGCTCGACGCGCCGATCAGCGACGACGACAGCACTGAGTTCGGCGAAATCGTCGGCGATGACAACGCGCAGACGCCCTTCGACCTGCTCTCGCACAAGAACATGCACAGTCAGCTCGATGGCCTGCTCACCGTTCTCGACGAACGCGAACGCAAGATCATCGACGCCCGCTTCGGCCTCGCAGGCCAAAAGCCGCGCACACTGGAAGAAGTCGGCCAGGAGTTCGGTGTCACCCGCGAACGTATCCGTCAGTTGCAAAACATCGCGCTACGCAAGCTGCGCCGTGCGCTGCAGAAGAAGGAAGACCCGATTCCGAAGGCTCTGCGCAACGCCGGTGGCAAGAAGAAGCGGAAAAAGACCGCTACTGCCGAAGCCGAGGACGAATAGGATTTCTCAATCACGAAGCCGGAGTCGCAAGACTCCGGCTTTTTTATTTGGCGGCGGTCTGTGACAGCAAATAGCCCAGCAGATCCATGCAATCTTCTTCGCTGATAGTCTGCCCAAACACCGGCGGCATGAGCGACATCGGTGTCGTTTCATCCTTCACGAGATCATTCTTCGCAACGCGATGCTCCTGCCCGGTCGCATCGGCGAGGATGAGCACCTGGCCAGCCTCGGCTTTGAGGAAGCCGCTGGTCGTGGTGCCGTCCTTCAGCGTCAGCGTGTGCAGAAAAAAATGCGCATCCACGTTGCGGTTCGGATCAAGGATGTCCTCGCAGAGTCGCTCCACGCCGCGAGCGCCGATGCCATCAAGATGCGGGCCGATCAGCCCGCCCTCGCCACCGATGCGATGACAAACGGCGCAATGCGTCATAAACAAAGTCTTTCCAGCCGCCACATCCGGCTTCGCTTTCGCAAACGTCTCCGAACGAGCAGTGATCAACGCATCGAGCTGCTGCCGCTGTGCGGGTGAAACGGGCAGCGGCGGCGGTGCGGGACGTGGCGGCAGATAAGCGGTGAGTTTTTCACGCAAAGCGGCGGGTGCGCTGAACTGCAGCATCACGGCGAGTGTTTTGAGCGCGTCACGGGTGCGGTCCTCCCCCTGAAAATCATTCACGCTGATGACCGGCAGCTCAATGCGCGTGATGCCGAGCCAGGCGTAGGCCTTGCCATCGTCACCGTCCACTATTTCGAGTCGCACTGGCTTGCTGGCGTGTTTGGCGAGGTCGAATTCGACCCGCTGGCACACATCGTTGCGCGGCGGGAACACACTGGCGAGTGTTTCGCCGCTCTGCGCGTCCACCACGCGCACTAGGCTCTTGTCATGCGCCTTCGCCGTCGGAGGTCCGCGATGACCATTGATCCAAAACGCAAGCTTCGACGGCGCAGCGAAGGTTTTGGATTTCAAAACGCCCGTGCGCTTCTCCTCATCGCCCCCGCCTTTGATCATGCTCTGCAACACCTGCGCTTCCGTCCCGTCCGCGCATTTCCGCGTCTGCAACGACCACTTCGGACTGCTGTCAGCCGCTCCGGCGGAAATCCACGCCGGTTCCGGTTGTTCCCCCACTGAGCCGAGCTGTGTGGCAAGTTCGTGCGCCCATTGCAGCAACTCCGCATTCGCAGGCGCACCACGTTCGCTGAGGCCTTTGTGGATGGCCTGAATCAACTCGAGCTGGGAAGAAGCTGCTTTGTCTTGGCTATCCACGTGTGCTTTTGCGAGTGCAGATTTCAACAACTCTAGATTACCGTATCGGGCGATGTGTCCGAGAGTCAGTGAACTTGAAATGGGGGGGGTGGCTTCTGTCGTTTCCATGCGCCACAGCCATGCGCTGGCCTCAGCATTAGGCACTGCGAGCACGACTTCAGCAGCACTGGTGGAGTCAGGCGGAAGTGCCTTGAAGTTGGCAGGCACCATCAAGAGCCGTCGTAACGCGATCTTGGTGGTCAGCAACCGTGTTTCATCAGACACGCCCTTGCTCAACAACGAGACAATCTCATGAACAGCGGCTGGGTCTTCGGATGCACCCATGCACTCCATGATGGCTTTTTTCTCTTCGTTGTACTCGCGGGATTGGAGCTGTTTGCCGCCATCACCGGGTGGAACCTCCACAAACAATCCTGTCGCAAGATCGACTGTATAACTTCTGATCAAGATGGCGGACTGGGGCAGTCCTGGCAGATCGCCATAGTCTCCTTGTTTCAGGGTATGCGCATAAAAACCAGGGATGCCTTTGCTGCCTTGGAATGCGCCGAGAACTTTGAAGGCATGAACGGCAGTCAGCGGAAATGCCTTTATGGCCGTGGTGAACTGCGTGGAACTGATTTTGCCCAGACGTGCGCCGATCCAAAGCTTGTGCGCCATTGATTCAGGCGATGGTGGAGCGTCACCCGCTTCTATGAGCGAACCGCGTCGAACCATCAGCTCTGTGGCCAGTGCTCGTTGAGTGATGTTCGCAGAATGAAGTGCGTGAGCGAGAACAGTGTCGTTTTGATTTTCGAGATTGGCCTCACTGAGACTTTGCGTGTGTCTTTTGTTCACCACCCGCCAGATCCGCCCGCGTTCCTTGTCCCTGCCCGGATGATCCAGTGGCACTTCGTAATGGCCGATGACCTTGTTGTAAAAGTCGGCGATGTAGAGGGCGTTGTCGGGGCCGAGCTGGAGATCGACGGGCCGGAACCAGGGATCATCGCTGGTGAGGAAGTCGGGCTGCTCATTGGCCTTCGGAGTGGCGCCGCTGAAGGTGATCTTGTCGTGATTCACGCGGGAGGTGACGCAATTGCCGACGAAGGTGTGATCGTCCCATTCCGGTCCCCACACGCCGCCATCAATGTAAACGATGCCGCAGATGCCCGTCGAGCCGTGGCTGTGCTCGCACATCACTGGCGCGAAGCCGAGACCGTCGTGCGGCTTGCCGAAGCTGGGATAACACGCACCGCGTATGAGCTGGTAGATCGGCGAGCTGTGGCAGTCGGCGCTGTAGAGATTGCCGAAGCGATCCCAGCATAGGCCGAAGGGGTTGACCTGGCCGCTGGTCCATTTTTCGACCTTCGAACCGTCGGGGCGGAAGCGGAAGACGTTGCCGCTGTGGAGTTCCAACTCTGTTCCATCCACAGATTTCACTGATTTCACCGATGCCCTGTTCTGATCGGAATCTGTGCCATCGGCGAAATCTGTGGACTTAACTTTGAACTTACTGGTGTTATTGAAGCCGTGCGTCGCATACACCCAGCCGTCGAGGCCGAGGCGGAAGCTGCTGCACATGCCATGCGTGTCTTTTTCATAACCGAGCGGACCGAAAAGCACCTCGCGCAGGTCGGCTTTGTCGTCGCCATCGGTGTCGGCGAAGTACCAGATGTTCGGGATGCTCCAGGCGATGCAGCCGGCCTTGTGCTCCGGTTTGTGCCAGGGTACGACGCCGGTGGGAATGTTCAGGCCATCGGCGAAATCGGTGACTTTGTCGGCCTTGCCATCGCCATCGGTGTCTTCGAGAATTTTGATCGCATCGCGGCTGTCTTTGACGCGCGTGCCCTGCGCGTCGGACCAGCGGCTTTTGTCGGCGGCGTAGGGATACTCGACGTTGGATGAGACCCACAGGCGGCCACGGGCATCGAAGGCCATGTTGATCGGCTTGTTGATCATCGGCTCACTGGCGAAGAGCTGGATCTCGAAGCCCTCTAGCACATGCAGCTTTGCTTGTTCCTCCGCCGGTGTGAGCGCCGCGGTTTCACGCACCAAGCGCGTGTCGGCGGCGTGCAGGGTGGTGGCAAAGCTCAATACGAGGGCGGTGGCGCGTGAGAACGACATGGGTGCATTACAGCGCAAACCACCGCCTTCGTTCAATCCGCGTTTCGCGTTTCAACATCGCACGCCCCATTGTCGCAGGTCACATCGCTGATTTGTGCTCGCAGCGCATCATCACTGCGAAGGCGCAGCAAGTGCGAGAGGCCGATGCGGTTGCTGGAAATCCAATGCACCACCCGGCGGGCGATCTGCTGCATCGCTGGACTCGCGAGCCGCAACGACCACTCGCGGTACTCGCGCAGCGCCCACAGGCACGTCACCCACGCTCCCGCGCCCTGCCAGAGCGATCCATCATCGCCCATGACGACGATTTCTTGATCAGCTCGAAGGTTGGGCAAGTCGGGGCAACGCTGGCGTGCCTGAACCGAATCGTAAGGCAAAAACTCCAGCCGCACATACGCGGCCTGATCGAGCATCCAGCGCCTGAAGCGCGAACACAGGCCGCAATGAGCATCGTAGAAGATGGTGAGGGTGGTCATAAAATGCCTCACAGCGTGTCGAGAATGTCGTGGGCTTTGCTCACGCGATGCATCGGCGGCACGGGTGGTGGCAGGTTCGCAAGGGTGGCGCGGCGGCGCATGCGGGTGAAGACGTAGAGATTGAGGAAGTGCATGCCGCCGAGCATGAGCAGCACCACGCCCATTTTTCCGCTAAGCGTCTCGAAGACACCGCGTGCGCCGATGATTTCGTCGGCGGTTTTGAGATACAGCGAGACGAAGCCGATGTTCACGAGGTAGAAGCCGACAACGAGCAGGTGATTGACGCTGTCGGCGAGGTCGGTGTTCCCGTGGAAGCAATCGACGAGGAAGATGCGCCCGCTTTTGTGCAAAGTGCGGGCGACCCAAATGGTCATGGCGACGGCGAGCACAAGGTAAAGGCTGTAGCTGATGATGGTTTCGTTCATGGTGGTGTGTGGTTATGGGTTTGAGTTGAGGGGAATTTGATTTTGCTCATCGCAAGAAGCTGGGCGCGACCGCCGCGACGACATAAACCACGGCCTGCGCGATGAAGGCGAGGGTCAGCGTGTGGTAGCCAATCTTGCGGAGGGTGCTGGTGAGAAATTCGCGCGCATCGAAGATGAAGAACTGCACGAACAGCCGCGCTGACCAAAAGAACGCGATGAACGCCGCCAGCGACCGTGCCACCGGCTCGCCTGCGGCCATCGCCTGCGCATGCAGCAGAGTGAGTATTCCCAAACCGGCGATGGTGATCACAATGAAGGCTCCATAGACCCAGAACAACGACCGCAGGAAAGGCGGCAGCGCTGCGAGGTGCTGTTTCCACTTGAGCGCCTTGGGCACCATGAAACTGGCGATCAGGATGCCGAAGTGTCCAAGTCCGGCGAGAATGAGGAGTGTTTCGAGGTTCATGGTATGGCTCCGAGGGTGTGAAAGAAGGGCAGCATCACTTGGTGGATGAAGTGTGCGTGAAACAGCAGGCCCACTGGCCCAATGACAAAAGCCATGGCCCACAACCGGCTGACGAAACCGCGTGGCAGACGCAGACGGCGGCTCAGTTCGATGCCGAGTGCTTGCAGCAGAAAGTAAGTGGTGGGTCCGCCCCAGCCTGCGCCCGTAGGCAGCGAGATAACCGCCTCATGCAAAAGGCCGGAGATCAGGAAGACCAGCCAATGCGCGCTTTTCGCATTCCAGCATGCTGCCACGGGCCGGAAGACGAGGAGGTTCATCGCATCGCGGAAGGCGGTATTCCATCTTCGCCCCCAAAAGTCGGCCAGCGACCCGGCGACAATGGGGTTTTTCATCAGCGGCTCGGTGGCGCGGCCCATTTGCATCCAAAAGGCAGTGACTAGGTGAAAGTAGCCGAAATGCAGCATGAAGATGAGTCCCACCATTCCCACCCAGGCCGCTACCAACGGTGTCTGTGCCAACCGTGGAACCATGCCCCACATAAGCGCCGCCCCGAACAGGAGATTCGCCATGCCAGCGAGGGCGAGACGTAGCGCGGCAGTGTGTTGGGCCGCTCCTTTGCAAAGAAAGCTTGTGAAGCTGAGTGTCGGGCACAGCAACAACCAGGCTGCTATTTCTGCCGCAGATGCTGCTGCCTTGGTCTTCCACAGTATCAACGCCTTGAGGCTGAAATACAGACCTCCGGCCAGCAACCACATGACCAACCAGGCGGGACAAGTGATGAAGAATTCATTCATGACACGGGGGATTGATGGGAAGAAGTTCAGGCCGCGTGGGCATGTCGGCGGGCTGTTTAAGATCGCGCACAAGGTCGAGGTGGTGCAGCAGCCGCAGCGCCCACCAGCCGGGGTCGTGCTGCGCTTGCTTGAGGCCGAGACGGGCGGATTCGGGGAAGGCGTGATGGTTGTTGTGCCAGCACTCGCCCATGGTGATGAGGCCGAGGTGCGGGATGTTGTAACCCTGCACGGCATGGCCGGCGAGATGCCAGTCACGCTGGCCGAGGTTGTGCGCGAACCAGCCGATGAGCCAGTGACCGACGAGCGAGACGACGATGCGCACCGCGATGCCCCACACCACCCAGCCGATGCCGCCGAGCAGATAAAACAACACGGCGTAAGGCAACTGCTGGAGCATCCAGGTG
>JBDNIB010001052.1:0-3284 GCA_041688535.1 Prosthecobacter sp. | reverse complement strand
GGTTTCGGCTCGGGGGCCGGCTCCTCTACGGGCAAGACCAGCTCTGGCGCATCGCCCCAGAGTTCTTCGAGGGCGTAGTACTCGCGTTTTTCCGGTGTGAGCACATGCACCATGACGCTGCCATAGACGAGGATGATCCATTGGCTTTCGAAGTTGCCGTCCTTGACGCTCGGGCCGATGTCGTGCTCGTCCCGCATGCGTTCGATGATCTCATCGCGCACGGCACGCAGTTGCGGCGTGGAATTGGCGGTGACGAGCACAAAGTAATCAGCGATGGGTGAGAGGCCGCGCAGGTCGAGGATGCGGATGTTCTCCGCTTTTTTGTCATCGGCGTAAAGGGCGCAGGCTTGGGCGAGTTCGAGGTCTTCCATGGTTCAGTATCAAGGATAAAGCAGGAAACGCTGTCTTTGCGAGCGGAAGCTCTGGTTATAACCCTGCCAGCGGGCGACGATGCTGGTGGCGGGCGTGCCACGGCGCAGATCGGAGTAAAGCGATTCGCTGCCATAGACCTTGTTGAAGAGATTGAGCTTTGACCCGCTCATGCGGCCTACGACTTTGCCGCCGCTGAGGCGGTTGATCTCGGCGAGGAGGAGAACATCGAGCGCGGTGAGGTCGGCGGTGGCACGGGGCGAGATGTTGATGCGGACGCCGCCGAAGCCGTTCTTGGAATAGGCCGAGAAACTGACGCCGGGCGTGTTCAAACGCTGGCAGTAGGCGAGCAGCGCCTGCGCATTGATGCCGCTGCCACCGGCATAGCCGAAGGGATTCTCGGTGCCGATGCCAATATCGACCGAGGTGGCCCCGCCGAGGATGCCGGTGGTGACATAGTAGAAGGGCGAGGTGGCGTGCGGGATGTTGGGCGAGGTTTGATACCAGCGCAGGCCGGTGTCCTGCCAAACCATGCCGCGCTGCCAGCCCTGCATTTTCACCACATCAAGGCGCGGCGCACGCGCCATCCAGCTATTCGCGGTGGCCATCATGGCGAGTTCGCCTGCCGTCATGCCGTGGACGTAAGGCACAGGGATTTGACCGACGAAGGACTTCCATTTGGATTCGAGTGGCGGGCCTTCGACACGCCAGCCGCCCATGGGATTCGGCCGGTCGAGCACGACGAACTGCTTGCCGTTTTCAGCGGCAGCCTCCATCGCGACGATCATGGTGCTGATGTAGGTGTAGCTGCGGCAGCCGATGTCCTGAAGGTCAAACACCAGCACATCAATCGGCGCGAGCATCGCGGGGGTCGGCTTGCGCGTGGGGCCGTAGAGGGAATGGATCGTGAGGCCGGTTATGCTGTCCCGCCGCGTGCTGACATGAATGCCTGCGCCAATGTTGCCATCAATGCCATGCTCTGGCGCATATAAGGCGGTCAGATTTGCCCCCAAGGCACGCTGCATGACGGTGCGGGTGCGCTCGCCACGGCCGGTCATGCTGGTGTGGTTAGTGATCAGGCCCACCCGTTTGCCCCGGATCAGGTCAAACCCCCGCGAGGCCAGCACATCAATGCCGAGCATGAACGGCCCGGTTTGGGCCGCCTGTGGCTGCGTCACTTGCGGTGCCGGCATCTGGCAGGCGGCCAGGATGAGTGCGGTGGATGCGGCAATGAACCGAAGAAAAATGCGGGAGGAAAGCATGCCGAGCTTTAGCGGAAGATCGCTCTTACGGCAACGCCACCGATGCACAAAATCGTAATGCCATGAAACAGACTTTACTCGCTGGCGTGCGTGATCACCGGGGTGTCGAGTTTCAGCAGACGCTGCGCTTCTTCGAGGACGAACTTGGCGTTGGTGAAGGGCTGCCAACTGATGTCGAGCCAGCGGAGTTTGCTGGTGGGGTCGATGAGGAAGGTGCCGTGGAGGGTCTCTTTTTCGAAGTCGTCGTAGGCGCGGACGGCTTTGAAGGCGTTCAGGCTGCTGTCGCTGAGGATGGGGAAGGGGAGAGGCTGGTCTTTTTTGAGCGCGAGTTTTTCGCGGATTTTTCCGGCGATCTGAGTCGGTTCCAGCGTGACGGCGACGAGCTGGATACCGGCCTTGTCGAAGTCGGCGGCGGCTTTGCTGAAGGCGGTGATTTGCTCGACGCAATGGCTGCAATCATGGCCGAGGTAGAAGATGAAGAGGGTGGGCATCTTCGCGGTGTAGTCGGTGCTTTTGACGACCTTGTTGTCGAGCGTGAGGGCTTCGAAGGTGGGGGCATCGGGAGCGTGCCAATGCACGGGGCCGAGGCTATCAATCGGCGGACGGGTACCGCTGTCGGTGCGTTTGGGAGTGGGGGAGGGCCAGTCGCCGGTGATGGCGAAGGTTTTCGCGAGGGTGTCGAGGCGTTTGGTGATGGGGAGGTCGCGATCAAGGGCGAAAGCGGCCTTGCGGGTTTCTTCAAAGGCTTTTTTGGCGTCGTCGGTTTTACCGCAGGCTTGCAGGACTTCGGTTTTGGCGGCGAGTCCGGTGAGGTCTTGTGTGAAGTTCTTGGCGAGGTCGGCGGCCTTGGCTTTGTCACCGAGTTTGAGCCAGTAGGCGGCTTGGCGCTCCTTGGGGGTGTCGCCGTCTTTGAGTGTGTCGAGGAGTTTTTTGGTTTCGGCGGAAGACGACTCTTTGAGGAGGGCCGCGAGAGCTCTGAGTTCGGCGAGAGCGTTGGCTTTCGCGTCGAGTTTCGGTTTGGGTTTTTCGGCTAACTTGTCGGACTTTTTGGCGGCATCGGTCGTGGCGATTTTCTTGGGGGCTGGTGGGGCACTTTTGGCGGTGTCCGTGGCTTTTGCAGCGGTGTCGGATTTGCTGGCAGGAGTGCTCGCATCACTTTTGGGTTTGGGCTCGACCTTTGCGGTTTCGAGTTCCTTCAATGTGGCTGCGAGAGCTTTGGGATTGTTGAGCTGATAATGGACGAGTCCTTGGGCGCGGAGGCGAGTGATGTCGTGAGCGGGCTGACCGGCGGGGGTGGCGGTGAAGATTTTCAATGGGTCCCACAGCTCCCATTTGATGAGGGTTTCGATCAAACGCGTGCGGCCGTAGCTGGCGGAGTTGCTCTGCTTGTCGAGGGTGTTGTAGCTCGGGTGACGCGGGTTGCCGATGAGGCTGTGGGCGAGGCCGATGGCGTCTTTGACGCGGCCGAGATCGTTGTAGGTGCGGATGAGCCACTCCTCGTTGTGCGCGTAGTTGTGAATTTGATCCGGCAGGACGAATTGGCGGATCATGTAGGCGTGATCCACGCGCGTGCTGGCCTCCTGCTGCCAGGCGGCGTCATCGGGGCGCTTCAATTTGGAGAAGGTGTGGCCGGGCATGTGCCACATGTGGGCG
>JBDNIB010001051.1:0-3280 GCA_041688535.1 Prosthecobacter sp. | reverse complement strand
ATTTCGGCATCAGTATCGGTAAGCATATCAGCGATGGTGAACCCACTTCACATCCACACACAGGAGACCAGGATGGAATTTGGCCCCAAACTCTCACCACGACAGCCACCCTCTCCACCAAACCCGACGCCTACGTCATCGACGACATCCCGCTTCCCACCTCGAATCCCTGGAAGCGCAACGTGCGGCTCGCGGACATCGCGTTCTTGAATGATCAAGGCGTTGCAGCAGGTGTCACCTTCGATGGCGATGTGTGGCTCATCTCCGGCCTGAAGGGCGATCTGGAGAAGGTGACGTGGAAGCGTTTCGCGAGCGGCTTGCATGAGCCGATGAGCATTGTGGCGCGCAACGGCGAAATCCTTGTCTTCGACCGCAACGGCATCTGGAAGCTGGTGGACACGAACGACGACAAGGAATGCGACCGCTATGAGATGTTCTGCAATCTCTTCGCGCAGACGGCGGAGACGCGAGAATTTCCGAACTCGATGAAACTGGGGCCGAAGGGCGAGCTGTACATTTCCAAAGGCGGCCAGGAAGGCACGACGATCGGCAAGCACAACGGCACCGTCATCAAGATCGCGGCGGACGGGAAATCGTTTGAGGTGATCGGCTACGGCCTGCGCCAGCCCTTCATCGGCGTGAATCAAAAAACCGGACTCGTCACCGCGAGCGATCAGCAGGGCAACTACGTGCCGTCCACGCCGCTGCATATCATCTCGGATCATCACTTCTACGGCCATCTGCCTTCGATCACGCCGAAGGGACAGTATCCCGAGACGATCACCAAACCGCTGACGTGGATTCCGCATCCGGTGAACCCCAGCGGCGTTACGCAGACGTGGCTGCTCGATGCCAAGATGGGTCCGGTGAACGATGAACTCATCCACATCGGCTACAACCGGCCGGAACTCTTCCGCGTGCTGATGAACACGCGCTTTGCGAAGCCACAAGCCGCCGTGACGAGCTTCAACCGCAACTTCGACTTCCCCACGCTCAACGCGGTGGTGAATCCAGCGGACGGCCAGCTCTATGTCGTCGGTTTTCAAGTCTGGGGCACCGTGGTGAAGAAGATCAGCGGCCTCGCTCGCGTGCGTTACACCGACAAGCCACGCGTGCTGCTCAAAGAAGTCACGCCGACCGACAAAGGCCTGCTGCTGCACTTCAACGCGAAACTGGATGCCAAACTCGCCACCGATCCCAGCAGCTTCAATGCCGAGCGCTGGAACTACCGACGCACGCCGGATTACGGCTCGCCGCATTTGAAACTCGACGGTAGCACCGGCCAGGAATGGATGACCGCCAGCAGCGCCTACCTGAGCAAGGACGGTATGAGTGTGATGGTTGGTTTTCCGAACATGAAGGCGGGCGTGCAGCAGATGCGTGTCGGCTGGGGCCTGAAAGGCGCGGACGGATCACCCGCACAAAACGCCGCCTACTTCTCGCCCTGGGAGTTGCTGACCTTTGACGCGAAGAAGGAAGGCTTCGGCGACATCCAAGTTGATCTCACCCCACGCAAAGAAGCCGCCGTGGCCACAGTGAAACCCACGGTCGAGGAAGGCGAGCGCCTTTACCAGATGTTCGGCTGCATGGCCTGCCACAGCACGGATGGCACCCTCGTCGGCAAGGTCGGCCCAAGCTGGAAAGGTCTCTACGGCACCGAACGCGACATCGCCAAAGGCACCAAGGGCAAGTTCAAGGCCGACGAGGTTTACCTGCGCGAGTCCATCATCAATCCGAGCGCGAAAGTGGTGAAAGGCTTTGAGAAATTCGACACCGGCATGCCAATCTATGCGGGCATCTTGAACGACTCGCAGATCGACAGCCTGATCCTCTACATCAAGAGCCTGAAGTCACCCCAGACTTGCCTATCCACAGATTACTCAGATTGACACAGATGGCCTGAATCAAAAATCTGCGTTCATCGGTGTCATCTGTGGACCCAATCCTCAGTTCATGCTGCGCAGAGCCTCGCGGATGAGCTTGTCCGCCGTATCCACGCCGGGCTGCTTCACCAGCTCGTTCACGACTTTGATCGCCTCGCTCTGCTTATAGCCGAGGGCAATGAGGCCGAGCACCGCATCCGTTTGCGCCTCCTGCTTCGGATCATGCGCTCCTTTGGCGGTGCGGGAGGCCTGCCAGGCATCGACGACGCCGACCTTGTCCTTCAACTCCAGTACGATGCGCTCGGCGGTCTTGCCGCCCACGCCTTTGATGCGCGAGAGCGACTTCACATCGCCGCTGATCACCGCGTCCTTGAACGCGGCCACCGGCATGCCGCTGAGCACACTGAGTGCCATCTTCGGGCCGATGCCGGACACGCGGTCCATCAGGAGGCGGAACAAATCGCGCTCGTCGGTGGTCATGAAACCGAACAGCGTGTGATCGCGGTCCGTGACGTGGTAATGCGTGAGCAGTTTCACCTCCGCGCCCGGCTGCGGTAGTTTGTCGAAGGTGGTCAGCGGAATGAGAGCGACGTAGCCGACCCCATGCACATCAAGGGTCACACGATGAGGCAGGGCTTCGGCCAAAATTCCACGCAGAAAGGCGATCATGCGCCCATGAAGGCGAGTGCGCGCGGCAGGCGCAAGCGGAGGTTTGCTTCCCGGCGGATTACCGCCATTTTGCGCCATGCTCCGCCTCTTTTTCAGCCTGCTCCTTGTCGCAAACGCCGCCCTGGCCCAGCAGCCAGCCGCCCCGGAGCGCAAGCTCGAGTCGCTGCTGCTGATGCCGGAGCCGAAGGCGATGCACACCACCTATTCCATCATTCCGCAAGGTGCGAAGCAGACCGTGCTCACGCCGATGCGTGAATCCGCCACAGCGCCCGCTGGCGTCGAAAACCACACCCAGGAGACGTTCGCCAAACTCGGCATCAGCGCCGAGACCTTCGCCCAGCGGGCCAAGACCGCCGCTGACAAGCGGCTGCTGCAGATGCAGCCGGAATTGAAAAAGGGCGACGACGGCCGAATCGCCTATGCCGTTTATCGCGGTGACGCCCCGCTCTTCGCCAGCCTGCTCGTCGCCCCGTCCCTGCCGAAGATTTTCGAGGAACTGTTCGGCAAAGAGCTTGTTTTCGCCCACGTAGGAAGACACCATCTTTTTGATCTGACGATCATCGAGCAGAATACCAAGGCCCAGGCCATCACAACCACAGTTATTGGAAAAAATTGTCAGCTCTTTAGTACCCATCTTCTTGATCTCTTTGATCAAGTTTTCAGGAATACCACAAATACCAAAACCTCCAGCAATCACGGTCATACCATCTTCCAGACCCGCCATCGCT
>JBDNIB010001050.1:0-9464 GCA_041688535.1 Prosthecobacter sp. | reverse complement strand
TCGTGCGGCTGATGCGGGAGATAAGGCGCATACCAGAGGAAAAACGGCGTCACCTTGTCCTGCCGATCAAGGAAGTCCGCAATGGGCTGCATCGTCTCGCGGCCGATGGCTAGCCCGTGATCGCCGTTGCCATGCGCGGCCTGCGAGCCGTCCTTCATCGTGCGTGTGACGCCCGTGTAGTTCAGTTGCGGCGCTGGCTTGAAGATCGTCATGCCTTCGCTGAAGCCCGCATTGGAAAAATGGCCTTCCCAGAACTTGCCGGTCTGAAATGATTGGTAGCCCAGCATCCCAAGCGTGCGCGGCAGTGTGGGCTGCTGCCGAATGAGATCAAAGGCCACGCTGCGCGACCGCTCATACTCTGCCGCAGACGTCATATTGTTGAAGCCGCTGTTCCCCGGCGGCGGATGATTGTAATGCAGCCCGCTTTCATGCGGATAGCGGCCGGTCAGCAACACGCCGAGCGATGGGCTGCACAGACTCGTCGGCACATAGCCGTTCACAAACCGCGCCGATTGAGACGCGAGCTTGTCGATGTGCGGCGTGAGCGCGTCCTTGCTTCCCATGAAGCCGAAATCGCGATAGGTCTGATCATCGGCGATGATGTAAACGACGTTCGGCACCGTCGCGTGAAGCGCGAATGATGAGATGAGAAGCAGAAATGGAATTGAGCGGGGCAATGACATTTGCACTCTTCAACCGAGAATGGGGTGGGATCTATCTGCGATTCCACACTACTCGTTCGTTCTCCGCGCGACCTTCCGCGCCGCCGTGGCTGCGATCAAGTGATGCGTTCGGGTGAGATGCCAGAAGCGCGAGTCGGTGAGCAGACTCCACGCGAGCGCGGTCTTTCCTGCGGCGAGCGCTTCGCTGACGAGCTTGATCTGCTGCATGACGAATTCCTGATCGCCATCGCCGGTGAGCACGCGCTTGGATAGGGCGCGATTGGCGAGCAGTTTCTCGGCATCGGCGATGATCGTGCGCGGCCACGCGAGATCGGCATGCGGAGTGGGTTGATTGCGCCAGGCGACGAGGGCTGCGGTGGGTTCATCCACGCGGAACGCACGCACTTCGTAGGGCTTGAGTGCGAGCGTGACGACGCTGCTGGCGCGTGCGCCTTTCGCGGCGACGACCTGACCGCTGACGGTATCGGTCACGGTGTTGGATTGCACAGCCACCTCCGCCAGCAATGGCCACGGGCAGGGATTCGCGGCGATGAACCACAGTTTGTCGTTCTCTCGCAATTCCCGGAGACGAGGTTGGTGGTGAGGTCGGTCTTGAGCGCAGGCGCGAACTTCGCTTTCGGCAAGGCGCGCAACACGCGGGCGGATTCGCGCAGCGGTTGTTCGTGGCCGGTCATGAGCAGAACGTCATTGAAGCCCCACATCAGCAGTTCGGGATCGGTGGTGAGCAAGCCCTGCGTGAACAGTTCGCGCGCGAAATCGCCGTTCGCTTGCGCCTGATACGTCATTTGAAACGGATGCGGCCAGCCCTCGCGTTCAGGTAGCGTTTCGGCGAAGTGCTCGTGTTCCTGCCAGTGAGGCATGACCACCAGCGCACGCTGCGTCGGCTGCGAGAAGATGCGATTGTATTCCTCGCCCACGCTCATGTCCCACGCAGCGGGCCAGCGGTCGTTGTCAGGCGTTTTAACGAGCGAGGTGTAGCGCTGCGTCGCGTGTGACCATTTGGCGAACCACAGTCCGGGCTGGTTTTGATACACCTCGGGCGACCAGCCGGTCTGGCGCAGGTAATCGCGCACCGGCGTGCCTTCCCGCTGCCATGCCATCGCGTTCATCACATCGGCATAGAGCGAGACAAAGAGATTCGGCGCTTTCAACTCACGCTGCATCGTCGCAAAGAAATCGCGCGTCTTCTCGGTGCGCCATTGTAGCCACTTTTCCTTCATCGCGGGTGCGAGCAGGAACTCGGTGCGCTGGGCGAAGCGCTGTGGATCATTCGCCGCGCCGGGCACCTGAATGCCGGTCTCGCTCGCGAATCGAGTCACGGTCACGTCGTCGTAGCTGTAATGATCCGGGCCATCCTTGCCCTGCGTGTTGAAGGATGGCAGCCAGTCGCCGCCGAGATAGGCGGTGTAGTTTACGCCAAGGAAATTCGGTTGACCGGCGAACTTGCGTGTCACATCACGGGCGATCTGCGTCATGCTCGACGCGACACGTGGATGGAGAAAATTCAAACCGTAGCGACCCGACCACATCCACGGCTGATGCCCGTCCCTGCCCATCAAGTAAGGCGAATCCGCCCCGAGTGCGACTTGGCCATCATTCACCGAAAAATCGCGGAGCAAGGCCGCGTGATAGACGAATTCAAGACTCGCGATGAAACTGATGCCGTTCTCACGAAACACACGCATCGCCGTGTTGCGCAAATCCGGCAGCAGACGCGGATCATCTGTGGCCGGGCGCACGAGGAAGGACGTGTTGCTCTCCGTGTATTGCAGGCAGCCCATCGTGTGCAGATTCTGCCCGGTGAAGCGCAGCCATGCGGTGTAGTGCTCCGACGCATCGAGATCACGCGCAAGCTGGCGACACATCGCGAGCACCGGATCGTTGTCGCGTTCGAGCAACTGCAACCGCTTGCCGCGTGCCGTTGGTTCGGGGAAGGAGCCGAACGTTTTACCAAAGCCACCGATGGACGACGTGCGCTCCGTGATCTGACCGATGTGCCGTTCTCCGCCCGCAGGCATTTTCAGCGCGGGCAGGCCGTTCTTGATGTGTGAAATCTTCAGCCGACTCGCCGCCGCCGTCGTGTCCTTTTGCAGGTTCGACAAATTGATCGCCGTGGCACCCGGGTCAGGCCGGTAGATCCACTGCATCGTCTTCATCTTGCCGCTGAGCGGATATTTCTGGCCCGTCCATGTAGCTGGGCCGGACTTCGCCATGGTCGGCTCGTTCGCGGATGTGCAGGACACGCCGAACCAGCGCTCCGCGTCATCGGGGAACTCCAGTTCCAGGAGATAGAAGTCACCGGGATGCTGAAACGTGTAAAGATGCGAGATGAGCGCGCCTTTGTCCGTCGCCGTCTCGCGATAGGTCAGTCCGTTGCGCGTGGTGATCGTCGCCTTCGTGATCGCACCGCCTTCGACGCCATTCGATTCCAGCCACGGCACCGAACCCTCGGCCTGCGTGTAATCAATCTCTGCTTCCACCGCGAAATCGAGACCATCGGTGTATGTGTCGCCCGCGACTTCGCGCAGCGGCAATTTTCCAACGACGACAAACGGCTCGGCAATGCGCTCCTCCAACACCTTGCCACCCGCGCTCAACGTCGCGTGCAGCGTGTAAACTCCGCGCGACAGCGCACCCGCAGCGATCGTGCCCGTGTTGCCCTTTTCACTCTTTGCGAAGGACTTCACCTCGCCATGCGCAGCGCTGGTGAAGACTCCGTCTTTGAACGTCTTCACCGCCTAGGTGAGCGAAGGCGTTGCGAGTCCGGGCGGCAGATGCACGCTTAACTCGACCAGTGTGCGGTCTTTGAAAAACAGTGCAGGCTCCTGCGGATTCTCCAGCGTGATCAGTCCTGCATAAGCAGGCCGTGCGGTGGCGTGTTTGTAATTGAGCGTCGCGCCCTGCTGCCCCTTCGCCGCAGTCCATTCGTGATCAGCAAAGCCCGCCGCACTCACCTGCGGACCCGCCGCCAGCGGCAGGGTACCCAGAAACTTCCACGAGCCATCGCTTTGCACTCGCAGAACCTCGCCCGACTCCATCACCACCGTGAGCGAGAAATACACATACGGCGCACTGCCCTGCCGCACACTGTGCAGCGCCACCGCATTCGCGCCCGGCTTCAACAGCGCAGCGACATCGAGCGCCTCACAGTCAAACATCTCGCCGCCTTGAAATGTGAAACTCGGCCGCACCGCCATGCCCGAGGCACTCGGCACTTCGCGACCATTGATGAACAACGGCGCCATGTTCCCCACCTCCGCAATCGCCCGCCACACACGGCCAGCAGGCAACGTGGAGTCATGGCTCCACCAACCGCCGTAGGATGACCGTTTGAAGCACACCGACTTCACTTCGATCGTCGCGTCAGCAGCACCCGCGAACTCCAGCTCAAAGCCATCGGGACACTTCACGTTGTCCATCTCGAACGCGAGCGTCTGCCAGTCCGCACCCTTGAGCGTCTGCGTCACGCCCTCGGGCTTGTCCCGTTTGCGATTCGCACTGCGCACCGCACGCGCCTCGCTGACCTTGCCGCCAGCGCGTCCGTCGCACCAAGGCAGGAACGTCACCTTCGTCGCACCCGCACTGGCTTGTCGCAGCGTCACCTCGACCGTCATCGGCTCGGTCTACAAATTCACACGTTCTTTGAGTGGCTGCTTCCCCCCGTAGTTACCCCAGCCGAGCAGCGACTTGCCTTCGGCGAGCGAGAACTGCAACGCACCATCCGCACCGCTCTTTAAAGCGTCCATGCCGCTGGAGAAGAATGTCACGTTGCCACGCTTCGGCCCCGCGAAAGTCCATTCTTGCATGCCGTCCGGCGTGAGAAAGAACTCGTCGCTTGCCGGAGCGACCAATCCCTCCGCGTCGAACAGGCCGCTAGTGGTGGCGACGGTTGCCGCCGACAATCCGACAAAACTGGCTGCTAACCAGCAAGTCAGGGCGAAGAGTGTGTGTGATTTCATGGTGGGTTTATGTTTCCGCCAGAGGTCACTTCGCGGTGGCCCATACACGCACGTCATCAAACAACGCATCTTTGCCGTTCGCCGTGAGATGAAACGAATTCTTGAACGTAAACGCCGCCGCCACCCGCGTCATATCCACACGAATGCCACCAACGATACCGTGATCCTCCCGTGTCTGGCTGCCCTTGAGCACGTCGTCCGCCGCCGTGAAGGTCGGAATGCTGGCCATCCGCCCAGTTTCCAGCGCGCTGCGCTCAAAGTCATCGAAAAACAACATCGAGGGTTGATCTGCCGCAGAACAAACAACAACGAGGAAGGCGGGGAGGAGTTTCATCGCTCGCTATCAACGCGATTACCCCAAGGCAATATCGCAAGATATTCCCGCTCACCGCAAGACTTCTGCGTGCGAACGGGTTGCCAGCATTGCCACCCTGAACAGGGAACGCAAGCGGGCTGGAGAGTTCGTCCAGATTCCTTCATTTGCCCAAGAATGACGCCGGGCACGGTCTAAATGCCAAAATCATTCGTTGCCCTGGGTCCAACTCTTCTCTTCAGCAGTGAACGGCAAGGCATCTTCAAGATCGGGAACGCCGTCCGAATCGGCATCGCCGACTTTCATTCTTGGCCGTGCAGGCGCAGGCTGATTGGCGATCGCCTTCCAAAGCATTGCCGCGAATTCACTACGCGTGATTTTGTCAGGCTTGGCCAAATTGAACTCGTAGCCACTGCACAGCTTGAGCACGGCGTCGCACCATTCTTGAGTCGCTGGCGCATCGGGCTGGAAATCGACTTCGTGCCGCGATTGCGGCAGCAGGCCGCGCGCAGCGAGGCGATTGATCGCGACGAAGGCGGGATGATTCGCAGGGAGGTCGCGATAGGGCCAGAGCAGCATCGGCACACCCTCCGTGCCGCCGCAGAGCGCGTGCTGCACCGCTTCAACCTGCATGCGATCCCACGCGAATTCGCGTGGCTGTTTTTCCTGCTTCAAACACAACACCGCCAGCGCACCAGCCGCCTGTCCGGCATGCACGCGATGATCGTGCAGTCGGATCGCCGAACTCACAATGCTGCTGAAACCGAGATTCCCCTGCGCCCCGATCAGGCCGTCCATCTTCACGGGGATGAAACTGCGCAGTGGGAAGAGGCTGCGGTCGCTGAGGTTGTGCACGCCGCGCCCGGGCTTCTCGTAGTGCGTCCACGGGCCGGCATCGCCTTCGCTCTTCAGATACGCGCGGCCGGTGTCGTGGAAGTCATAGTGGAACTGCCAGCAGAACAGGCCGTCGGGATACATCACCTTCGCAAAGGCTTCCGTCGCCTTCTCCTTGCCGCCCTTGTCTGTGTTCAGACCATCCTGCTCGCGCATCATGTAGAGTGCCTTCAAGCGCAGGCTCTCGCGGATGTAGGGCTTCATTGGTAGCTTGTCCGGCGTGCCGAACTCGGTGCTGAGGTGATAGCCGAGCAGGCTGTTCGCCTTGTCCGGCGCACGCTCGTGCACATAGGTCTGCAAATGGTAGAGCAGTCCCAGTGACTGCGCTTTTACGTCCTCAAACACGATCTGCCGCTGCTCGCGCGTCATGAGCACGAGGTTCTTCATCGTCGCGCCGGATTCGGTGGCTTCCAAAGCGTCCGCCACATACCGAGGCAGCCGCTCCAGCGGATAATCCTGGCCGTGCGAGTAGCAGATCAACGCGGAGGTTGTCTTATCTTTGCTCGCGGTGCCTTCCACGATGCGGCGCATCGTCAGGATCGACGACTGGCGCGGAGCGAGCTTGTCTTTCGGCGGCCAGGGCGGAATGCCGCCGCCAGTGACGTTGCGATCCCACTTCAGCATGGTCGCGTCTTCTTTTCCAAACGGCGTCGTGCGCAGGTAGCGGCGCACATCGTAGTGCGGCGGCTCCGGGATTGGTGTCTCGCCCTGGCTTTGCTCAACGATGAGCGTCCAGGTGATCGGATTCATCTCGTTCGGCGGATTGACCGATACATCCACCTGCGCGCTCGGTTCGCCGTAGCGCGAACGCGGATCAGGCCCCACCTCAAACGCCGTGCCGGAAAGCTGCACCACATCGCCCCAGTCGGAGGCGTCGATCGTGAGCGGTGCGATCACACTGAATGCCTCGCCACTCGCCGGACGAAACGTCATGCCGGTAACGCGATGGCCATCCTTCGATTTCAATGCGGCCACCGGCACGCAGCCCAGCTTCAGCGTCACCTTTCCGCTCGCGATGTAGGGCTGCAGCATCTCGCGAAAAATCTTCTCCGCTTCCGCTGGTCGGAAGGTGCTCGGCCCGTGCATCGGTCTCCCAGGCATCGAATCGCCATACTTGGCGGTGTTGAAGGCCTCAATGCGGTCCATCAGTTCCTTGAACAGGCCGAAGCGATGAAACGACCGCTTCATCGGATTCCAATCCGCGCCCCAGCCCACCTTGCCCACGCCCTTGTTTTCATCCACGCACACCAGCCCCTGCTCCGTGTACTGCCCGCCAAGCCACTCGCCATCATGCACAACTGTGATCGACTTCACGCCCATCCGCGCCGCCTGAATCGCCGCCGCCCAGCCAGACTCCGTGCCGCCAACGATGAGCAGATCGGTTTGGATATTCTCAGCCGCAGCGAAGCCACCGAGGAGGAAAACGAAGATGAAGGATTTCACCTCATGGGAACGGCATGATCACGACGATCTCGCGTGTTTCATGGTTGGGCGTGTTTGAGCGGAGCGAACCCAACATTTTACTGCCCCACAAATCCCTGCGCCTTGAGCCAGAACAGCAGATCCGCAAACCACGGGTGCTGCATGCCGATGAGACCGGTGCCGTGGTCGCCGTGCTGGTAAAGGTGCAGTTCGTGGGGGATGCCGTTTTGATGCAGCGCGGCGGCATAGAGCTGCGCGTGCTCGACCGGGACGAGTTTGTCCTCGCTGGTGTGCCAGAGAAAGCAGGGCGGCAGGCCGGGGCGCACTTGAAGCTCGCTGGAGGTCTGGCGGATGAACTTTTCGCTGGGCGCATCGCCGATGAGCATTTTGCGGGAAGTCGCGTGCGGCTTCGTGATCATGCTGATGACCGGGTAGCACAGAATGGCGATGTCAGGGCGCGGGCTCACCGCGGGCGTGCGCCCTTCAATCTCGCCGTCTTCGGGACGATTGATCAAGGTGGAGACAAGATGCCCACCGGCGGAGAATCCCATCACGCCGATGCGCTTCGGGTCGATCTTCCAGCGTTCGGCAGCGCCACGGATCTGCCGTATCGACTCCACCGCATCCTGAAGCTGCGCGGGGTAGCGATAGCCCACGCTGCCGAGTCGGTAACGCAGCACAAATACCGTGAGCCCTTGCTCATTGAGCCAAAGTGCGAAGGGCTCCGCCTGCCCTTCATAGATACCCGAGTAACTGCCGCCGGGAATGAGCAGCATCGCCGCAGCATTCGGTTTCGCGGGCAGGTAAGGCGTGAACGTCGGGATGTCCTTCGCCGTCATACCAAGCGCCCCCGGAGCGCCGTCCGGCCAGAGCGTGATGGGTTTCTCGGCTGCGCAGAGCGATTGGACAAAAAGGAACGCGAAAAGAGCGAATAGCGACTTCATGAGAGGATTGTCTGAGTCAACGCGGTGGAGCGGAGGCTTGTTGCCCTCTCGTGAGACACCAGACATGAAATGAAAAGCATTCCGCTGGCAATTCACGCCATCGTGAGGGAAAGCAGCGCCATGTCAGACGCCCCCCCTCCTTTTGCCGCCCTCGGAATCCCGCCGGAGATGATCCGTGGCCTGGAGGAGCTGGGCATCGTCACGCCGACCGAGGTGCAGAAGAAGGTGATCCCATTCCTGCTGACCGACGGCAGTGATCTGATCGCCCAAGCACAAACCGGCACGGGCAAGACGGCCGCCTTTGGTCTGCCGTTGCTGTCAAAAATGAACTCCAAGCACCGGGACATTCAGGGCCTCGTGCTCGCGCCGACACGCGAGCTGGTGAAGCAGATCGGCAAGCAGCTTTTTCGCTTCACCAAATACACGGAGAAAATCTTCATTGAGGTGCTCAGTGGCGGCGACAACATCGAACGCCAGACTGATGCACTGAAGCGTCCGACACACATTGTCGTCGCCACACCGGGCCGGCTGCTCGATTTGATCGAGCGCGATGCGCTGACGCTCGAATTCGTCCGTTACGTCGTGCTCGATGAGGCGGACGAAATGCTGAGCATGGGCTTCAAGAAGCAGCTCACGGAGATCCTCAAACTCGCGGCCATGCGCCGCAGCACTTGGCTGTTTTCCGCGACTTTCCCGGACGCGATTCAGGAACTCATCAAAGGCAGCATGTCCGCCAATGCGCACTCGATCCAAATCGACGTGGCGAATGTGGTGAACCGCGACATCGACCACCGCTTCGCCCTGTGCAGCCGCGAAAAAAAGACCCAGTTCATCTACGACTTCCTCAAGCGTCAGAAAGACAAACGCGGCCTGATCTTCTGCCGCACCAAGGCTGGAGCCATGGAACTCTACGAGGAACTGGCCGAACTCGGCCTGCCCGTGGATGTCCTCCAGGGTGATCTCATGCAAAAAGATCGCGACAAGGTGATGCGCGCCTTCAAAAAGCAGCGCGTCCAGTTCGTTGTCGCCACCGATGTCGCCGCGCGCGGCATCGACGTCGCCGATCTGTCCTTCGTCATTCACCACCAGCTTCCCGACCAACTCGAATACTACACCCACCGCAGCGGCCGCACCGCCCGCGCTGGGAAAAAGGGTATGTCCCTCGCGCTGATCGCTTCCAAGGAAAAATGGCAGATCACCCAGCTCGAAACAAAGTTGAAGGTGCGGTTCAACGAGTTTCGGAAGTAGT
>JBDNIB010001049.1:0-6375 GCA_041688535.1 Prosthecobacter sp. | reverse complement strand
TACCGTTCACCAAGACGGGGGCGGACTCGCTGGCGTTGCGCTTCTCGCGGTCCCAGAGGACGTGGCTCTCAGTGATGTCACCGCTCATCTTGCCGTCGATGCGGACGCCGAGAGTATGGGCGCGTTCGGAGCCGGTGTTGAGAATCAGCAGTTCGCCGAGGCGCAGCGGGGGAATGGCGGCATTGAAGCCGCCGTGGCGGATGGTCCACAATTCCTTGCCAGTCTGGGCCTCGTAGCCAAAAGCGGCACGGGAGCCGATGGACACGAGCACTTCTTTGCCACCGATCTCAAAGACTGCGGGCGTATGGTAAGCCTTGCGCATGTCACCATCGCGGGTGGGATGGCCGTCTTTATCGAGATCGCCGTAATCGGTGGTGCGGGCGGTTTTCCAGACGGTTTTGCCGGTCTTTTTGTCCAGCGCGGTGACGAACTGCTCATTAATACCATCGTAGGTGAGGATGAGCAGGTCGCCATGGATGATCGGGGAAGAACCAGGGCCGCGATAGTGGCGCACGTTGATGTCGCGGCGCTCCCAGACTTTCTTGCCGGTCGCAGGATCAATGCGTGCCGTGCCATAGGTGCCGAAGTGGACGTAAAGAGCGTCTGCCTCCAGCACGGGTGACGGGGCGGCGTAGTTGTTGAGCGGATTGCCGAGAATCTCGGGATCAGCATTCTCGAACGCGAGGAGGTAATGCACGATCTTCCCGCTGTGACGGTCAATGCCGTACACATATTGCTGCTTGCCGTTGGTCGTGGCAGCGGTGAGCCAAAGCATGTCACCACCGATGACCGGCGTGGAGTGGCCTTCGCCTTCGAGTCCGACACGCCAGGCAATGTTTTTGCCAGAGTCGCCGTCCCACTCGAACGGTATCCGTGCGGCATCAGCCACAGGCACGATGCCATCCTGCGTAGGGCCGTTCTTGGCGGGCCAGAAGACAGGTGTTGTGGCCGGCTGGCCGTGAGAAACGGCGGCCAGCAGGGCGAGAATGAAGGCGGTGAGTGCGGAGGTGCGGATCATGGGCGTAAAGTTGACGGTGCGGCGTGGAAATTCTTTCGTGGGAGAAAAGAGCATGCATGGTTCGTGGCATCCAGCCGTATCCCTCGAAGATCATGAAAAAGCCCCTTCTCACCTGCCTTCTTCTCAGTCTCTGCCTTTCCTCCATGCAGGCTGAGGACAGCCTCAATGAGCAGCTCCGCCGTGCCGCTGAGAAACTGAAGAACGAATTCTCCAAGGTCAAAGACCAGGCCGAGGTCAAAGGTCGTGGATGGTTCAAGTCAACAAAAGAGCACCTGACCACCAGCCGCGAGGAGTATCTAAAAAAGGCCGGTGACGCGCTCTCACGGTGGAAGGCGGACATCGACGTGCTGAAGGAACAGGGCGGGCGTGATTACTTCAAAACACGCATCCAGGCCCTGGAGGAACACCACGCTTTTGCACTGAAGGAGATGGAAACGCTCAGCGGCATCGCCGAAGAGGCGCAGTTCCGCGCCCGGCAGAAGTCGTTCGACAAGACACTCTGGACGCTGGAGGCCGCCGTCGAGCAGGCGCAGGAAGAAGCTGGCTTGTAGGCACAACACGGGCGCAGACGCAGACAATTGCGGCATGGCATTGCCAGCCGACGGCTGTTATGCTGAAATCAATACAACACCGATCATTGCCATGAAAAAACTGCACCACCTCATCGCCGCCATCGACTTCACCCCATCCTGTAGCGTGGCACTGCTTGAGGCGGTGCGGCGCGCAAAGCTCGACGGCTCCGCCATCACCGCTGTGCATGTCATGGACGAGTTTCTCGCGCATGAGCTCAAACGTGCGCTGTCCACCGATCAGGCCACCATCCGCGCCGACTGGGTGGAGCGGTTGCAAAAATTCGTGGATCAAACTGAGGGCGACACCGGCACTGTGAATGTGGAAGTCCGCATCGGCCATCCCTACACCGAACTCGTGGAGGCCTGCCGCGCCCACAGCGCCGATCTGCTGGTCATGGGTGCCAAAGGCTCGAAGAACGAGCCACATCGCATCGGCGTGATCGCCGCGAAATGCGTGCGCAAGGCACCGATTGATGTCCTCGTCGTGCGACAAGACGCGCAGGGTCCGTTTCAGAAGATCGTCGCCTGCGTCGATTTTTCCGAAAACTCGGCCAAGGCCGTGCAATGCGCGCTGCATGTGGCGCAGCAGGATGGTGCCTCGCTTGACTGCCTGAATGTGTATCAAAGCGCCCTCGCCATGTCGCTCGACTACGGCGGCTTCGCCCCGTCCATGCCAGCGGCCATCGACCCCGAGACAGTAGACAACTGGCGCAAAGATCTGGATGCCTTCCTCGCACCCCTGACCCGCGATGCCGGTGAGGTCAAAGTCACCGCCCTCATCAAAGAGCGCATCAACATCCGCGAAGCCATCCTGGATCACGTCAACGAAGTGCATGCCACGCTGGTTGTGCTGGGCACACGCGGGAAAACGGGTTTGCGCGAGCTGCTGATCGGCACCACGGCCGAAAAGATCGTGCAATCGGCCCATTGCTCGATCTTGGCGGTAAAACCCGACGGTTTCGTCACGGCGGCCGACTGACGGTCACAAAAACTCGGTCATCCCATCGTAGGCGTGGGAGACCTCGATGGGGCCGTGTCCGATCTCCTCCAGGATCTGCCGCGTGAGGTTGAGCTTGGTCTCAAGAAAAGCGTCATCGTGCAACGGGTCATGGTGGGTTACGGTCCAGCGGCGGATGCCGGCGAGTTTCATGAGCACGCAGGCATTGGGCACGGAACTGTGGCCCCAACCGACTTTCTGCGGGTATTCTTCCGCCGTGTACTGCGCCTCATGGATGAGCACATCCACGCCGGAGACGAACGCGATGATTTTTTCAAACGGACTCACTAGGCCATGATCCCGCGTGAGATCGTGTGGCGCACCGATGTACCCCTGTAGAAACTCATCGTCCGGCATCCATGCGAGTGAGCGTCCTGCCACCTCGATCTTGTAGCCGACGGTCGGGAGAGGATGATGGGCGAACTCCCAGGTGACCCTGGCGTCGCCGATCTCCACCGGCGTGTCGGGCAGCAGACAGAACCGCAGGTTTGAGCGCATATCCTCCATCTGCACCGGGAAATAATCGCGGTCGAGCTGGCCGCGAAAAATGGACTCGAGATCCTTGCCGAAGCCTTTGGAGCCATAGATCACCACTTCAAAGCCGGGAACGTAGGCAGGAACGAAGAAGGGAAAGCCCTGGATGTGGTCCCAGTGCGTGTGGGTGATGAACAGGTGCATCCTGCGGATCTTGCCGCTCATGATTTCGAGACCCAGGTCGCGGATGCCGCTGCCAGCGTCAAAGATGATCAGCTCATCACCGACGTGAAACGACAGGCACGAGGTGTTGCCGCCGTGCCGGTGAAAGCGCCCGCCGAGCGTCGGGGTGGAGCCGCGCGTGCCCCAGAGCTTGAAATGCGCGCGGCCGGTTTTGAGCGCGGGCACCCAGGCTTCCACGCGCGGCTGCTCCGGCGCAGCCACAGGCGGATGCAGACCGAGCACGTCCGCCACTTTGGAGACAAGCGCGTCGGCGTCCGAGGATTTGATGAAGTAGTCCACCGCGCCGAGCTGGGCGGCGACTTCACGCTCGGCTTTGAAGTCTTTCGCGCTGCAAACCACGACCGCCAGCCCACGGGTGCGCTCGTCGGCGCGGAGCTGCTTGAGCACTTCGATGCCGTCCAGTTTCGGCATCATGATGTCCAGCAGGAGCAGGTCAGGAACCTCGGCCAGGGCCATCCGCAGGCATTCCTCGCCATCACGGGCCACCTGGACCTCATAGCCGGCCTTTTCCAAGGCATGCACCATGCCCATGGCGATGACATTGACATCCTCGGCCAGGAGAATGCGAAATTTGCGAAAGGAATCAGGTGTGTTCATGGAAGTTGGGCGTTGGTGAGCAATCGCGCGACATCCACGCCGACCACGCACATGTCATCATCAAAGTCACCGGTGGCGGCGACCTTACGCACGCTGGTGAGCAGATCATCGAACAACTGCGGCGTGGGCAGTTCGGCGCGTTTGGCGACGGCGTCACGCAGCATTTCTTTGTCCAGAATGCTGCCGTCCGCGCGCTCGACTTCATACAGGCCGTCCGTGAACAGCATCACCATGTCCTGCGCCGCCACGGGACAGCGTAATTCTGCAAACACCGCCGTGTCGAAGATGCCCAGCGCAGGACCGGCCTCGGCATCTGCGAGCACCGGCTCGACCGCATGGGCCGAGCGCCGCACCAGCAACGCGGAAGGATGGCCAGCGCTCGCGGAACGCATTTCTCCCTGCTGGAGGTCCACCACCACATAAAAGGCCGTGGCAAACATCTGGGTGGGAGTCTGTTTGAGGATGACGCAGAGGCTGCGATTGATCTCGGTGAGGAACACTCCTGGCTCGGCGGCGATCGGCTTGAGCTCCTCCATCAGTCCGCGCAGGATGGAGGCGACCAAGGCAGCCCGTACCCCATGCCCCATCACATCGCACATCAGCACGGCGGCTTGGGTGTCCGAAAGCGCCCGGATGTCGAAAAAAAATCACCGCCCAGCTCGGTGGTGGTGGTGTAGCGATGGCAAAACTGCAAGGCGCTGCGCTCAGGCGATGAATGGGAGGGAAACACCGGATAATGCCGGGGAATGAAGGCGGCCTGGAGCTCGCGGGCCATCTCAAGGTCGGCCGCCATTTCGGCGTTTTTTTCGCGCAGCAGACCGGCCTGCGCCTCCAGCTTTGCCTCAGCCCGACTCAACTCGAGATTTTTCTGCACCGCCGTCTCATAAGTGGAGAGCAGCAGGTCGATGGAGTGCATGCGGCCGAGATGAAGCTGGTACTTGCGACCGGCGAAAAAAATCTCCGTCACCGGCTTGTTCTGCGCGGCACGGCGCAGATGGAGATTGGCGAGCACATACTGGATGCGCGAGATCAGTAACTCCTCGTCGTAGGGTTTGACGATGAAATTGTCCGCGCCGCATTCAAGACCACGCAGGATGTCCTTCGGGTCGGAAAGCGAGGTGAGCAGGATGACGGACAGCTCTTTAAACCGAGGGTCATCCTTGATGCGCTGGCACAGCTCGTAGCCGTCCATCTCCGGCATATTGATGTCAGTGATGACCAGCGTGGGCACTTGCACAGCCAGCGCGGCCAGTGCCTCGCCACCATTGCGCGCAGCGACCACCCGGCAGCCGTGCCGTTCGAGCACATGCTGGAGCTTCAGCGTCTGCGTCTGCGTGGGACTGTCCTCGACAATGAGGATGTCCACGTCTTGCGTCGGAAAGTCAGGGAGAGCGTTCATCATGTGACGGGGGCAGGCCGGCGCGGTGCCTGAAGGACGAGTGATTGCAGCAATTCCGCGATGCGCAGGGGATTGCCCACATGCATCGCCGCGCCGAGGCGGATGGCTTCACCGGGCATGCCGTGGACGATGGAGCTCTCCGCGTCCTGGGCGATAGTCACCGCCCCGGCGGCACGCATCAGCCGCAATTCCTCCGCGCCATCACGTCCCATGCCGGTGAGCAGCACGCCCACGGCTTTGGCACCGAAATTCTGCGTAACGGAGCGGAAGAGAAACGAGACTGAGGGGCGCAGACCATGCTCAGCCGGTTCCTGAGAGCAGAAAAGACGGCCATTGCCCTCAACCCGCAACTGGCAGCCATCCGGCGCGACATAGGCAGTGCCAGCCTGGACCTCTTCACCATGCCGGGCGAGGCGCACCGGCATCCCCGTGGTAGTGTTGAGCCAATCCACCAGACCTTGCACAAAGCCGGCGCTGATGTGCTGTACGATGACGATGGGCAACGGAAAAGGCTTGGGCAGTCCCGCGAGCACCGTGTGCAGTACGGGTGGGCCACCAGTTGAGGCACCGATCACCACCAGCCGCGCCCCAGCACCACAGCCCGACAACGCCGGCACAGGCACCGTGCCGCGCGCTTCCATCCGCTGCTTCGTCCAGCGCCGCACCACGCGCACCTCGGCCATGGCTTTCACCGTGCTGATGAGTTTGAAGACGGCAGCCTCGTGGTTCGGATGCCTGACGCCAGGCGGTTTTTCGACCGCCGCGACGGCACCGGCCTCCAGCGCACGGAAAGTCTTCTCCACATCCACCGGATCAAAGCTGCCGCTGACGATGACAATGGGCAGCGGCTGCGTTTCCATGATCTTCCGGGTCGTTTCAAAGCCGTCCATGTCGGGCATGTGGATGTCCATCGTCACCACGTCGGGTTGCAGCCCCGCCAGCGCGGCGATGGCCTCCGCACCGCCATGCACACAGGCGACGACCTCAATGGCGGGGTCGGACTGCAGCAGTTGCGCGATGAAGGTCCGGCTCACCGCCGAATCGTCCACCACGAGCACTTTGATTTTGCGGGCAG
>JBDNIB010001048.1:0-2564 GCA_041688535.1 Prosthecobacter sp. | reverse complement strand
GACCTTCGCTCCAGCGGCGGCGAAAGTTTCAGCGATGGCTTTGCCGATGCCGCGTCCGGCACCGGTGATGACTGCGATTTTGTCTTGGAGTTGACCCATGCGGCATCCTTGAACGGTGTGCATCACCGTGCAAGAAGAAGGTGCATGCCCGCTGGATCGCGTTCATGCTCGCCGCCATACCCATGAGTGACGACACGCCGCGCGCCGACAAGCCCTCCCTCCTGACACCGTCTGTCTCGTTCGGCGGATTTTGTGAAATCATCGGCCTGCTCTCGCTCACCGGCACTTGGTTGGGCAGTTTGGGGCGTTACCACTGGTTTTTGGATTTGCTGTCGCACTTCCGACTGCAATACCTCGTCATCTGCGCCGTCGTGCTGGTTTATGCGCTGCTGCGTCGGCGCGCCTGGCTGGTGCTGGTCGCCTTGTTCTCGCTGCTCTGGAACGCGCAACTTGTTCATTCGATGCAGCAGACCGCTGAGCTGACGTCAAACTCCACCGCCAAGCCGCTGCGGGTGATGGTGTTCAACCTCAAGGAGACCAATCAAAACCACGTCGCCGCCATCGAGCATGTGCTGAAGGCGGATGCGGACATTGTTTGTCTGCTGGAGCCCAGTGAAATCTGGCGCCTGAGCCTGGAACCGTTGCGGGTACGGTATCCGCATCGTGTGGAGGAGTTGCGCGATGGAGCCTTCAGCATCGCATGCTACACCCGGCTGCCGCTGAAAAGCAGCGAGGTGCGGCGCTATACCAACTGGGGGTTGCCGGTCGTGCTACTGAATCTCGATCATCTCGGCACCCCGCTGACTTTTATCGGCATGCATCCACTGCCGCCGATGGGCGGTGAGGATGCGCGTGACTGGCGGGATCAATTGTCCCAAATCGGCACGTTGGCCGCCAGCATCAGTGGTGCGGTCATTGTGGCCGGTGATTTCAATGCGACGCCCTGGTGTGAGGGCATGCGCCTGCTGCGGGACAAGGGCGGCCTGCAATTCCGCTCCGTCGATCCCGTCTGGCCCCCGACCTGGGGTCTGAACCTGCCGATGATGATTCCCATCGACCATGTGCTGGTGAAGGGCGGTTTGACGGTGCAGAAACGCGTGATCGGGCCGGAGATGGGATCGGATCACCGTTCGGTGATGGTGGAGATCGTACGGTAGCCATCTCGCTCCGCGAGATGAGCTGAGCGCTGCCGCAAACATGGAGTGCCTGAAAAATCGTACCTCTGCCGAAATCGCGAAAACTCTGTGCTCATCTCGCGGAGCAAGATGGCTACTTTAGGCCAGCAAAGACTGCACCGGCTGATGCTCTTCCACGCCGGTGAGGCGCTGGTCGAGTCCTTGGAATTTGAAGGTGAACTTGCGGTGATCGATGCCCATGAGCTGGAGGATCGTGGCGTTGAGATCATTGATGTGGACGGGGTCTTTGGCGACGTTGTAGCTGAAGTCGTCGGTTTCGCCGTATTCGATGCCGCCTTTCACACCGCCACCAGCCATCCACATGGTGAAGCAGCGCGGATGATGGTCGCGGCCGTAGTTGTCCTTCGTTAGCGTGCCCTGGGAATAGACGGTGCGGCCAAACTCGCCGCCCCAGACGACGAGTGTGTCCTGCAGCAGACCGCGTTGTTTCAAGTCCATGATAAGAGCGGCGCAGGCGCGCTCGGTGTCCTCCACCTGCCCGCGCAGGAGTTTCGGCAGGTTGTTGTGCTGGTCCCAGCCGCGGTGCAGGATCTGCACCACGCGCGTGCCACGCTCGATGAGTCGGCGGGCCATAATGGCGCTGTGCGTGAAGCTGCCGCTGCGATGTACGTCCTCGCCATACATCTCCAGTGTGGCCTTGCTCTCCTTGCTGAGATCGGTCAGCTCCGGCACGCTGCTTTGCATGCGAAAAGCCATTTCGTATTGGGCGATGCGCGTCTGAATCTCGGGATCGCCAACGCGGCCGTGATTGATGGTGTTCAGCTTGTTCAGCGCGTCCAGCATCGTGCGGCGGTCGCTCGGATCGACGCCGGGCGGGTTTTTCACATACAACACGGGATCGCCCTGACCACGCAACGCCACGCCGGTGAATTTCGTCGGCAGGAAGCCACTGCTCCACATGCGCGTGAAGAGCGCCTGCGCCTGACTGGCGGCAGGAAACGTGGGCGTGAGGACGACGAAGGACGGCAGGTCATTGCTGAGGCTGCCGAGGCCATACGAGAGCCACGAGCCGATGCTCGGCTTGCCGGGCACCTCGCTGCCGGTCATGACGAAGGTGCAGGCCGGGTCGTGATTGATCGCGCTGGTGTGGACGCTCTTCACCACCGCGATCTCATCGACGATCTTCGCCGTGTGCGGCAGCAATTCACTCACATAGCGACCGCATTGGCCGTGCTGCGTGAACTTGAACATGCTTGGAGCCACTGGAAAACGCGCCTGGCCACTGGTCATCGTTGTGATGCGCTGGCCGTTGCGGATGCTCTCCGGCAGGTCCTTGTCGTAATGCTGCTGGAGCTGCGGCTTGTGATCCCACAAATCGAGCTGCGAAGGCGCACCGTTCATGTGCAGGTAGATGATGCGCTTCGCCTT
>JBDNIB010001047.1:0-2833 GCA_041688535.1 Prosthecobacter sp. | reverse complement strand
CGCAACTCATCCAGCACGAACTCGACCTGTGGGGCGAGCTGATGGCGCAGGTGGTGCAGGTGCAGGGCGGCTTCACTCATGATGCACATGGGGCTTGAGCACGAAGACCTCGCTGCTGAGTTCGCCTGGGATGCTGAGTTTTGCCTTAGCGGCAAAATCCACTCCCATGAGCCATTTCGCATCGGCACCGGTTTCACCAGGGAAAATGAAGTAGTTCGTGCCACCGCTGCGTAGGTTCGTGGCACCGTCTTCACCCGCATTTTTTTCGCGGTCACGCACACGCAGGTCCACGCTACGCTTTAGATCGGGGAGATCGAGTTTCAAGATGCTGTCGAGCGGCAGATCGTGGGGTGCGCCATCCCGGCCACCTTTCATGAGCCAGACTTCGAGATCACCCGCGTCATCGTGCAGCTTGATTTCGAGCGTCGCCGCCTGCTTGCCATCATTGGCGAAGACCGGATGAAAAAAGCCGCCGTGTGGGCCTTCATTGGCGTGGATGTGCGGCATCCCAGCTTCCTGCATCAGCAGCGCCACGAGCGGGTGCAGGCCCAGCGTGAAGGTCTTCATATCGTCATCGCTCAAAGCGGGCGCGGTGAGCTTGGCACTGAGATCGGCGAGGTCTGCGAGCGGTTGCGAGAGTCCTGCGGGATTTTTGGCATTCGCCGGGATCGTCGTCGGAGTCACAGCGGAGCCGCTTCGGGTGACATCAGCCAGCATTTGACGCAAGGCGGAGACATCGCCGACCTGAGCCAGCCCTTCGGCTTTTGCAGCCAGTTCGTCGAAGGTGGTCAAAACGGGCCAAGTGACGACAGTCGTGCCTGGAGCGACCTTTTTACAGCCTGCGAGGCTGAAAGCGGATGCGGCGGTGATGAGGAGAAAATGAGTGCGTGTCATGGCTGGGCGGTGCGGCTGAGCTTTTCCATCTGCGCGGCCATCTCCTCGGTGGGCCAGTGGTTATCCCGGTGGATGGCCTGGATGCGGCCATCCGGGGCTACCAGCACGGTGCGCAGGTGGTGTGTGATGAAGCCGTCCTTGTCTGCCCAAAAATCCGCGTTGAGCGCGAGGGCGAGTTTGCTGATGGTGGGTAGCTCGCTAGTGGCGAAGTGCCAGTGAGCAGGATCGGCCTTTTGTAGCGTGGCGTATTTGGTCAGCACCTCGGGCGTGTCGTTCGTCGGGTCGATGGTGAGACTGAGGAGTCGCCAGTTTTTCGGCGCGTCTTTTTTTTCTGTCAACACGGTCTGCACGGCACGGAATTTTTGCCCGAGAAGTGGACAATACTCTGGCAGCGGGCAGCGGGTGAAGATGAAGGTCAGCAGCACGGCGTTCCCACGCAGGGAGGTAAGTGGGAGCGGCTTGCCATCGCTGCCAGTGAAGGTGAGGTCGGGCAGGTAATCACCGATTTTCAGCACGCTGAGGATTGCTGCACTAGCGGTGGTGCTTGGCGCGGGATCGAGAGCCTCGGCGGCTTTCTGCGGTTCCTCGGCCGCCTGCATGGCCTGGTGTTTCTCCACCCATGTTTTCATCATCGCCATGAGGTCCGCCGCAGTCTCACTGCGGTATTCATGGCGGCCGATCTCCACGCCATCAGGCGTGAGTGCCAGCGTGGTGGGGAAGTGGGTGATTCGGTGCTGGGCGGCGAGGGCGCGGAGCCTGCCACGCTGCGCGGCATCCAGCTGCGTGCGCTGTGGGTAGTCGGCGTTCAGCAGGCCAAAGATGTTGGAGTTCGCGTAGTCAGCAAAGTCGCTGTCCTCCCACACCTTCACATCCATTTCATGGGTGAGCTGGCTCCAGTCTGAGCCAGTGAAAATGATGAGCACCATGCCTTTGTTTGTGCGGGCATAACCGGCGGCTTTCTCCATGTCGCCAAAGAAACCCAGACCGTGCGCGCTAGCACTCACGACGGAGCTTAGTGTGAGAAGCAGGATGATGAGAAAGTGACACATCGGTATTAGTAATGCAAACAAGTTGCATATAAAAGCCTATGTAGCAGAATTGTCGAGTGTTGATTCACTCGTTTTCACTTCTGCTCCTTGTCTTGCTGCTCAGCAGCGGATTCCCATGCCGCGCTCAGGCACCGTCTGCTGAGATCGGGGTCGAAAGCGAGGTGGAAAAGATGTGCGGCCCCGGCATCGTGACGATCGGGGACGCCTGGGAGTTCATCACGTTGGAGCGGCAGCGGGCGGCGCGACTCATCAGCTCCGGTGAGCTAGCAGAGTGGCCGCAGCGCATCGCCGCGCTGGCAGCACATGGGCGCTTCATCGAGTCGAAGGCGTATTTTTTATTCGGGCAGGCGCAGGCAGCATTGAGTCGGGAAGTGGCCGCGCTGCATGAAGCGCGGATGACTAGCAGTGCCCTAGCATTGGCTGGCGAACGGGGAAAACTGGCCGGCCAGTGGCCACGCATTGAGGCGCGGATGGAGACCATCGCCAAGCTGCTACCAGCCGAGACACTGGTGCCCACCAGCAAGCTAGCGCATCTGCTGCCACCCTCCTTTTCCACCACTGCGCTGTCATTGTCAGAGCCGCTGACACTACAGGCAGGCGTAGAGCAGCGGCTGCGCTTCAAAGCGGAGCGCTGGCTGACCAAAGGCCGCCCCTTGCTGCTTCCAGAGCATTTAATGGAGCTGCATGGGCAGCGCATGCACGCCTTTGTCGCAGACCTCACGCTGGCAGACTATCACCACCTGCATCCGCAGCCGACAGACGTGGCTGGAGTCTATGAACTGCGCTTCATCCCCAAGGTGAGCGGGCACTATCGTCTGTGGGTGAACCAAGTGCCCCTAGAAACAGGGCGGGAAGAGTTCCCGCACCTGGATCTGCGTAAGCCGGAGAGT
>JBDNIB010000126.1:0-4840 GCA_041688535.1 Prosthecobacter sp. | reverse complement strand
CAAGACGCAGAACCGCGTCATCGACCTGTTCACGGACAAGTCGCGCCCTGATTATCTTGGCTACCGCTACCTTGGGGAATGGAACAAGCGGGCGGACAACCGCTGCATTGAGGTGGACCTGCTGCGTGAGAACTTAAAAGCACGCGGCTTTTCAGAAGCGCACATTTCCGCCGCGCTGCAAAAACTGCTGGCCGCAGCGGAGACGACGGGCTTGACGCTCTATCAAGCCAACTTGCGCACCTACAAACTGCTGCGCTACGGCGTGGAGGTTCAGATCGCCGCTGGCAAGCCCCACGAGACGGTGCATCTGGTGGACTGGGAGCATCCTGAGAAGAACGACTTCGCCCTAGCGGAGGAGGTAACGCTGAAGGGCGGCTATGAGCGGCGACCGGATCTGGTGATATATCTCAACGGTATCGCGATTGGCGTGATCGAACTGAAACGCGGCGCGGTGGAGGTGGTGGAGGGCATCCGCCAGCTCATCACGAACCAGGAAACGATCTTCAATGAGAGCTTCTTCAGCACGGTGCAACTGGTGATGGCTGGAAATGACACTCAAGGCCTGCGCTATGGCACAGCAACGACGAAGGAAGAGTTCTTTGTGGAATGGAAGCCGGAGATGCCTGACGCGAATGCGGTCGGCGGCCTGCTTGACCGTCCTTTTGCCGAGTTGTGCGAGAAGAAGCGGCTGCTGGACCTGATACGCCATTTCATTCTCTTCGACGGCGGTATCAAGAAGGTGCCGAGACAGCATCAGTTCGGCGGCATGAAGGCGGCGCAGCTACGGCTGGCGAAACGTGAGGGCGGCGTCATTTGGCACACGCAGGGCAGCGGCAAGAGCATCCTGATGGTGCTGCTGACGAAGTGGCTGCTGGAGAATGATCCCGAAGCCCGCATCCTCATCATCACCGACCGCATCGAGCTGAACCAGCAGATCACCGATGTGATGCGGAACGCAGGCGTCATCGGCGCAAATGCAGCGAGCCCGCTGGTTTCGTCGCGAGCAGAGTTTGTGGCTAAACTGGGCACGCCCGGCACCCGCCTGATGTGCGCGCTGCTGCACAAGTTTGACACCACCGACCTGACCAGCGCACCGCCGAAGATTCACGGACGTTTTTATGTTTTTGTGGACGAATGCCACCGCAACCAAGGCGGTGACATGAATTTGCAAATGAAGCGCTGGCTGGCGGATGCAATTTTCATCGGCTTCACCGGCACGCCGCTGCTGCGCAAGGACCGGCAGACGACGAGGGAGGTCTTTGGCACATTCATCCACACCTACAAGTTCCACGAGGCGGTGGAAGACGGGGTGGTGCTGGACCTGACCTACGAGGCGCGGGACACGGAGCAGAAGCTGGTGGTGCGGGAGGCGGTGGACGCGTGGTTTGAGCAGAAGACGAAGGGCCTGAACAACTTTAAGAAGGCGGTGCTACGTAAGCATTGGGCAAACTTGGAGAAACTGATGAGCTCCAAGGAACGTAAGGAGCGCATCACGGCAGACATCATCCAGGACTTCGGCGTGAAGCCACGCCTGAACAACGACCGTGGCACCGCCATCCTGGTGGCGGCGAACATTTACGACGCCTGCCATTACTACCGCTTGTTTCAGGGCACCTCCTTTGGAAAATATGTCGGTGTCATCACCTCCTATGAGCCACAGCCCGGCTCGATCTCCAAGGAACCGAAGGACAGTGATGAGCGCTACAAGTTCGACACCTACACCGAGTACGTCCTGAAAGGCTGGGCAGGCACGGCGGCCTACGAAGCGGAAATGAAACGGCGCTTCATCAAGGAACCTGCGAACCTCAAGCTGCTCATCGTGGTGAGTAAGCTGCTGACCGGCTTCGATGCCCCAAGCTGCACCGTGATCTATCTGGATAACGAGATGCGGGATCACAACCTCTTCCAAGCCATCTGCCGCACCAACCGGCTCGATGGCGACGACAAGCCACACGGTCACATCGTGGACTACAAGGCGCTCTTCCAGCAGGTGCAGAACTCCATCGCCGTCTATACCTCCGACGAGTTGGACACGGAGACCTGTGGCGACGATGCCAACGTGACCGTGAAGGACTGGCTGGTGGAAGGTCGCAAGAAACTGGACGCCTCCCGTGAGGCGCTGCGTTACCTGTGCGAGCCCGTGTCCGCACCGAAGCAGGTGGAACAATATCTGCACTACTTCTGCGGCAGCGCCACCGATCCCAAGGCGCTCAATGACACTGAGCCGCTGCGCATTTCCTATTACAAAGCCACCACCACGCTACTGCGCGCCTATGGCGAACTCGCGCAGCATCTGGACGAAGCGGGCTACGGCTTCGAAGAAAGGCTGCGGATCAAAGAGGAGGTGAACTTCCATGCCAACACCCGCAATGAAATCAAGACGCACTCCGGCGAGGAACTGGACATCAAACCCTTCGAAGGGGACATGCGGCACCTGATTAACACCTACATCCAAGCGGAGCATGTGCAGGCGCAGGGGAACCTGAGCGGCCTAACACTCACGGAGTTGATCGTGGCCACCGGCATCAATGACGCCATCGCCAAGAAGCTAAACACGCAGGGCAAAAGCTCGAAGAACTCCATCGCTGAGGGCATCATCAACAACCTGCGCAAAACGATCATCCGGGATCAACTCACCGACCCGAAATATTACGAGCAGATGTCCAAGCTGCTGGATGACCTCATCCAGCAAAGCCGACAAGACGCCTCCGCGTATGAGACTTTCCTGAAGAAGGCTGAAGAACTGGCGCGGAACTTGGTAAAGAAGGCCGGTGGGGATTACCCCGCCCAATTGCACGGTTACGCGGAGGCCATCGTGCTCTTCCGCAACCTGCCAGAAATCACCGGCTCCCTTTTCCAATGCCCCGATAGCGAGGACGACAGGGCTGAACTGGCGCTAAAGCTGGACAAGGCCATGCGCGACAAGGCACCGGCTGGCTGGCGAGGCGATGGCCCGCGTGAGGGACGGGTGCTGGACGCGCTGTTTGTGATCATGAACAAGGATCGAGACGCCACCCGCGCGATTTTTGAGCTCATCAAGAACCAGCATGGCTACTGATGACCGAGACGATTCAATTTGGTGAGATCGCCATCGCGGTGAGCCGAAAGGACATTAAAAACGTTCATCTTTCGGTGCATCCGCCCGATGGCCGCGTGACGCTGGCCGCTCCAACGACGACACGCGTCGAAGTGGCCCGCGCCTATGCCGCGACAAAGCTGGGCTGGATTCGTGCACAGCAGGAGAAGCTCGCCACACAGGCACGCGAGTCGCCCCGCCGCTTTGTCGAGCGCGAAAGCCACTATCTGTGGGGGCGGCGACATTTGCTGACCATCGCCTACCGTGACACGAAGCCGACCGTATCACTGGATCACAAGCGCATAAGCCTGACTGTACGACCCGGCAGTGATGAAACCAAACGGGCCGAAGTGATACATGAGTGGCACAAGTCACTGTTACACGCCGTGGTGCCCGGTTTGATCCAGAAGTGGGAGCCCAAACTGAAGGTGAAAGTGTCCGGGTATTTCCCGCAACGGATGAAAACCAAGTGGGGAAGCTGCAATCACCGGCAGGGCCATGTCCACCTCAACACGGAACTGGTGAAGAAACCCAAGGATTTACTCGAATACGTCCTCATTCATGAAATGGCCCACCTGATTGCGCCGACCCACAGCGACCGGTTCATCGCCATCCTCGAAGAGCATTACCCCGGTTGGCGCGAGGCCCGTGCTGAACTCAACGAATTGCCACTGCGCGCGGAAACGTGGAGAGAGTGAGACAGCAATCCGGGCCATCGCCGTGACGCACGGTTTCAAGTGGACTTGCCGGCAGGAGGAAACCTTCGTGCTCGATTTCGAGAACACGGCGGAAGACATCGAGAAAGGCTTCCAGCCCTTCTACGACCGAGTGACGCTGTCCAAGGAAACCGACGCGAACCAGCTCTACAACATCCGCACCGATCTGGATAAGTTCGCGATCCATGAGGCGGCGGATCTGGCGGCGTTTGCCAAGGAGTGGTTCAGTGCCAAGCGCAGTGTGGAGAAGCTCCAAGGCGTGGTGAATCCGGTAGCCAAGAAGTGGCTGGCGGAAACCGAGGACGACCAAGTGGACTACAAATCCAAAGCGCGGGTGGGCTGGGAAAGAGAGAAGGTGTGGGGGCCTTGTTCTTGGTTCGACCCCGGCGCGATGCGGTGCTTCCATTTCAGGCTCTCTGGTTCCCAAAGACTCGCTGCCATGCAGCAAACGATTTTCGCAGCAGTCCCTCGTCGAGCTCCATCAGATCAAGCGAGATTCACGGACGCTGATTGAGTTCATCGAGTTCGGTCTGACTCAGCAAGCCCACAAAAGGCGAGCAGGACTTCAACGTTTCGGAATCAGCGTTGTCCGCCCGCAAGAACGCCAGCAGGTTGCGCATCGACTTGTCTGATTGCTGTGCTTCCTGAAGGCGTGACCGCCATTGCAAGAGCGGGGACTTGTGCAGCCGTCCCTGGCTGAGCCAGCGTTCGATGTTGGCCAGAGGCACCTGCATGCTTTCCCGCGAGCTTTCCAGCTTGCACGCGATTTGATTCCAGAGCCTGCGGCGGTCTGGGCGGAACGAATGAGGATCCTCAAGGGCTACCATTGCGGCCAAGCTAATCCCTTTCCCGAACATGACGATGACTTCGGCGCAACTTGGCCGGGTGCTCTTTCAAGGCTGCGGCGCTTTTGTGGGAGGGCGTGTTGGGAAAGAGCGGGCGGAATCGGGGCGTAGGTTTGGCGGTCGAGGTGCTGTGACGCGGAGGGGTTCTCCGCTGCGGGCCTTGATTTCTCCCCACCCATCCCACGATGCTGAAAATTCTTGCT
>JBDNIB010001046.1:0-3494 GCA_041688535.1 Prosthecobacter sp. | reverse complement strand
CGTGCTTGAGGAGCATGACCTCGTGCTTGAGGAGCATGACCTCATGCTTGAGGAGCATGATCTTGTGTTCGTCGGACATGGACTCATGTTCCTCGGATATGACCGCGTGCTGGGGAGCCAAGAAACCGTTTTAGCGCGGCCCTGTGGGCCGATGCCTGGCGTTTTTCAGGCTTGCTCGTCTTCTTCACCCGCGCAGCACGACCCGCAGGCCGCATAGCAGTCATCGCAGATGAATAGGTCGCCCAATTTTGCCGCGTCGGCTGCGCCGCAGCGCGCGCAGGCAGGTTGTGGTTGCTCATTCGCCGACGTGGCTAGGATGGGCGGCTCTTCACTCATGCGTCATCTTCTGCTCGGCCTCCTTCTCACGCAAATCGTCTGCGCTCAAAACTCCGATCTCTTTCCCACGCCCCCGAATCAAAAGGGCCTGCAGGTGCAGATGGTGGAGGACGCGCTGGCGCTGGGCATTCATCACGCCGGGATCAATGTGAACCTCACCGCGTTGCTGGATATCAAAGCGCAGCCGGCAACGGGCGAGTTCGTGTTCAATCAGAACTACCTCGCCTCACTCGATCGCCAGATCAAGCCGCTCGCCGACGCTGGCGTGCTCGTCTATGCGATCCTGCTTACTTACCCATCGAAAGACCCGGTGCGCGATGCCATCGCGCTGCATCCGGGGCATCGCAAGGACGGCGATTTCAGCGTCGGTGGTTTCAACACCACGAGCGGCTTCCTCGCTGCCGTCACCGGCATGCTGGCGGAGCGCTGGAGCGGCGCGCACCCTGAGCATGGCCGCGTCTGGGGCTGGATCATCGGCAACGAGGTGAATTCCCACTTCCTCTGGAGCAATATGGGTCTGGTGCCGCTCGCCACCGCCGCCAGTGAATACGAGAACTCCTTCCGCATCGTCCACACCGCCATTCGCAGGCATTCGCAGCAGGCCCGCACCTACATCTCCTTCGATCATCATTGGGCCAGCAGCATGCACAACGTCAGCGCGCAGGAGGCCACGCCCGGCCGCGATTTCCTCGACACCTTCGCGCGTCTCGTGCGCGAGCGGGGCGACTTCGATTGGCACGTCGCCTGGCATCCGTATCCCGAAGACCTCGGCAATCCGCGTGCCTGGGCGGACAAGGGCATCACGCGTGACGACACCACCCACAAAGTCACCTTCAAGAACCTCGAAGTCCTCGCCAAGCATCTCGCCAAGCCTGAACTCCGCTACAACGGCAAGCCCCGCCGCATCATCCTCAGCGAGCAGGGCTTTCAAACACTGCTTCAACCCGACGGTGAGCAACTCCAAGCCGCCGCCTATGCCTACGCGTGGGAGAAAATCCAAGCCCTGCCCACGGTCGATGCCTTCATCTACCACCGCCACGTCGATCACGCCAAAGAAGGCGGCTTGCGTCTCGGTTTGTGGCGCAACGCGCCGAACTCCATCGCCGATCCACACAGCAAGAAGCTGATCTACGATCTCTTCAAGAAAGCCGGCACGCCAGCGTGGCGTGCCGCAGCCGATGCACTGCTGCCGGTGACGGGATTGAAGGCGTGGAGTGAGTAACCCGCGACTCCACCCGAGATCATTGCATGAGCTCGACATCCACGATCCGCACCTCATTCACTGGTCCATCGTCCCAGAACCAAATTCGCCACCGTTTCCAATCCCAGCGGTAAATCATGCGGCCATTGGCATCCCGATACACAAACTCGCCGACGCCAGGAGCGTTGGTGGCCAGACTTTGAAACGCCGCCAAGAGGCTCTCGCGCTTTTTCTGACTCAAGCGGATGAACTGCTCCAACACTGCGTCCTCCGTGATAAAGCGCTAGGGTTGCATGCCTTCAGCTCACAGACCCACACTCGTCATCGCCTCATGCAACACGGTAAGCTGCTCAAGAGTGATCTTGCGACCGCCATCCATCGTCTGCATGCGACGGGCGATGCGTGCGCGGCGGGCCATTTCATCGCCGCGATCTTGTTCCGCCAGCAAGTCGGCGATTTCGAGGCGGTCCTCCAGCGGTAGGCGGCTCACTTCGGCTTTTAGTTGGGCGACACTAATGAGCAAATATTACTGGCTTGATCATTTTTTGGTCAAGCAGCCCTTCCGTCATCACAAAAGCACCAAGATTGGCTGCATTCGTGTCTGCATCGTATTCAGCCATTCCGTAATGGTTGTTCCTCTCCAGCCGTATTCTTGCCATGCGCCAATCATTCGTCCCATTCCTCCTATTCATCACCTCCGCCCTAGCCCAGCCAGTCACGCAGAAGATCGACCTCCTGGAGGTCATCAAATCCGGCGCAGTGGAGCATCATGTGAATCCCAAGTCCGACTTTCATGATGATCCCAAAGACATCTGGACCTTTGCCAAGGACGGCACTTTCAACATCAGCGGGCGTGGCTATGGCTATGTGGCGACGAAGGAGAACTACCGCGACTACCACCTCGTCCTCGAATTCAAATGGGGTACGAAGACCTGGGGGGCGCGTGAAAAGAAGGCCAAGGACAACGGCATCCTCCTCCATTCCTATGGCCCGCACGGTGCCTACGGCGACACTTGGATGGCCAGCATCGAGGCGCAGATCATCGAAGGTGGCGTGGGCGACATTTTGGTGCTGTCACCGAAGCTCGCGGACGGCACGGAGCTGACCACCTCACTCTCCGCCGAGTTCGCGCTCGACCGTGATAAGGAGAAAATCTGGAAGAAGGGTGAGCCGCGTCAGACCGTGACCAAGGGCCGCATCAATTGGAAAGGCCGTGATGAGGATTGGACGGACACCGTCGGTTTCCGGGGCAAAAACGATGTCGAATCGCCGCCCGGCGAGTGGAACCGCCTCGAAGTCATCGCCAAGGGCGACACGCTGCAATACTTTGTGAACGGCGCGATGGTGAACGAGGCCTTCGATTGCAAACCGAGTGAAGGAAAAATCCTCCTGCAAACCGAAGGCGCGGAAATGATCGTGCGCCGCTACGAGCTGTATCCGCTCGGCGATTTCAAAGAAAAATGGAGCGCCATCCAGGCCAGCGGCGGTAGCGACATCGGCGAGGTGCGTGACGGTCAGGATAAAGCGCTTTCGCCCGAGGAGTCGATGAAGCGCATTCAGCTCGACGGCGACTACGAAGTGCAGCTCGTCGCCGCCGAGCCGCTCGTGCTCGATCCCGTCGAGGTCACCTGGGACGCGCAGGGTCGCATGTATGTCGCCGACATGCGTGACTACCCGCTCGGCCCCCCGAACCCCGGCGATCCCTGGCTTTCGCGCATTCAACTGCTCACCGATGAAGATGGCGATGGCCGCATGGACAAAGCTGTGACCTTTGCCGATCACATGGACAACGTGCAGGGCCTGCTGCCCTACAACGGCGGACTCATCGCCACCACACGCTCGCAGATTCTCTTTCTCAAAGACACCGATGGCGATGGCAAGGCCGACGAGATCAAGTCGCTCATCAAAGGCTTCAATCCCAAGCACGCGCAGCTTCAAGTCAGCGCTCCGCGTTGGG